>SKZJ01000081.1 GCA_007127425.1 Wenzhouxiangella sp. | reverse complement strand
TTCGAGGTCGCGGGTTAGTTCGCGGGCGCGCTCGCGGGCGCGCTGGAGGTCACTCTTGCTCATGCTCTAAGGGTGTCACGTTCGCGTGCTGCGCGTCAGAAATCGTCAAAGTCGTCAGCGCGGCGTCACCGGCGAGACGCTCGATCTCTGCGCGAGGGAAGCGCCACCAGCGCGCGTGCCCGTCCCGGAGGGATGGGATGAGGCGGGCCTCGGCGAGGCGCTGGACGGTTGAGACGCTCAAGCCGAGGAGGCGCGCGGCCTCGGTGCTACGAATCCAGCGGGTCACGACCTTGCCTGCGACCTATCTGCTCCAAGGCTCGTCCGACACGACGCCACCCTGACGCACCACGTGCTGCGGAGCGCGTGCCTCACGCGCGAGCGCGCGCTCGCCTGATACCTGGTCGGTCGGTCGCCGTCAGCCCCGTCGGAGCGACGCGCGGGACGGCGCTCTTCGGTGGGTGCGTCCGCGCGTCGATCGTCAGTGAGTCGCTTCGGGCTCATGAAGCGGCCCTCCGTTGGGTGTCGAAGGCGGCGCGGGTCGCGGTCAGATACTCCGGCCAGGGCCTGACGTTGACGCCAGCCAGCAGGTCAGACGCGACCAACTCCAGCGTCGCGGTCGCCTGCACGGCCTGGGTTTCGGCGGCGATGGTGATGAGGGTCGGGATGTCCAGGCGACCGTCGATCTTGGCGGCGGAGTCGCGCCACCGCTGGCGGAGATCGGCGACTTCGAGGCGGCGCAGCTCAGCGACCGATCTGGCAGCCCGGTCCTCTAGGGCGAGAGGGGCGGAGGCATCGCTACCATCGCTCCCATCGCTACCTGCGGCGAAGATTCGCGTCTGTGACGGCGTTCCTGTGGCAGCGCTGCGGTAGCGATCCTGAAGTGCATCATCGCTACCATGACCGCTACCATCGCTTTCACGTGCTGCACGCGCGTCCTGCGATTGGGTAGTGGTGGTAGCGATCGTGTTGGCCATTGTCTCTACCCTCTCGACCCTCCAGGTCGTGATGCCCTGCGACCGGGAGCTGGTGACGTTGACGCCGACCTCCGGCAGGCTCGGTGCGAGGCGGCGCAGTCTGCCTGCCAGGGCATTGGCTGCCTTCGGCCAGGTCTTCGCTCGTCGGACCATGTCCGAGGCCTCACCATCGAGTTCTGCGAGTAGCTCGGAGGCGCGCCCTTCGAAGCCGTTGGTTCTTTCGAGCAGCTTCTGAAGAGCGCCCGCCAGCGGGTCGGCCTCCAGGGCCGTGTGCGCGCCGCGCTTGGCCACGTCATCCAATACGGTGGCGAAGGCGCCCTCAGCGAGGCCCGTCGCAGGCTCGCACGAGATGACCCACAGTGCGAAGTCAGCAAGGCGCGGCAGGTTTGCGACGGTGATGGTTGGCCGCCGCCGCAGGCCCGTCACCACGGCGTCCAGGAGTGCACCGATGACCAGCGGTCGAGCGTGCTCGAAGCGTTCCAGCAGGTCGGCTTCGGTCCGGCGTTCGCCGTCCTCGATCTTGGGCAGCTCTACGGGCAGCGAGCGGTCGAGCAGGTCGCCGCGGGTCGCCAGGTTCTCGATGCCCGTCAGGATTGTGGGCCTCTTGGCCTCCAGGACGACCTCTTCGTCGTCGCTGAACAGCTCGCGGGTCGAGAGGCCGCCGCCCGTCGCGAGCCGACACAAGGCGTCCGACAGCGCGTCCGAGACTGTGCTCAGATTGTCAAAACAGGGTATCCACGAGTTGCGGGCGCCGATGAGCAGGTCGCGCTCGTCGCGTGGTGCGGCGCGTAGTGGTGCGGATGCCGGGTCTAGGAGGTTCTTCAGGAGGGTCGCCAGAAAGCTCTTGCCGCTGCCGTGCTGGGCGACCAGCAGCAGGATCGCGAACGGTCCCGAAGGCAGCAGCGAGCCGAGCAGGAAGGCGACGATGAGCACCCAGGAGTCGTCCGGCACGTTGATGATGTCGCGCAGCAGGTCCAGGGTGCCGCCGCGGCGCGGCTCAGGCAGCGGCAACGCGGTCGGTGGCCGCCGGAATGCGACCACGGGCTCGCGAGTGACGTGCCAGCCCTCGGCCGTCACGACGATCTGCCGCCACGCTTCGTCACCGAGGTCGATGACGACGCCGGGTTGCTTCGGGTGCGGCGCCGCTCGGACGAAGACCTCGTCGGTGCGGCCGCGGAGCAGGGCCCGCGCTTCGAGGACGCTCAGGGCGTCCTCTAGCGCTTGCGAGCTGGGCGGCCTCTCGTGCTTGTCGAAGTACATGCCGAGCAGGTGCTGTCGGTATCCGCCTCGGCGGCGCAGGCGGTGTACCTCCAGGTGACCGTCAGCGGGCACCCGCGCGTACGCTTGCCCGCCGGGCGCGTGGAAAAGGTCATGATGCGCGTTCTCGGCGAGGCGGATCAGAAGCTCTGCCTGCGTGGGCTTGTGGTCCGCCTGAGCGACGTTGGGCTGGTCGTCGGTGTCGTCGCCGAGGACCGCTTCCTTGATCTGTTCGAGGTCGCGGCTCATCCGTCACTCGCATCGAGCTGGCGAGGGTGACGACGGCCGAAGGCGAGGCCGCTGGCGATGGTGCGCTCGGCCTCCCAAGTCGGGAGTGGTGCGGGCGAGGCGCTGACGGCGGCCAGCAGCGCATCGCGGGCGTCGGCCTCGGTGAGGGCACCAGCGCCGACCAGGCTGCCGAGTTTGACGGCGGCCGAGTGCAACGTCGAGTTGCGGGCGCCTTCGCCCGTCGCCGCGACGCGATCATGCTCGCCTTGGACGGCGGCCCAGAGGTAGCGCCGCAGGCGACCGCTACCTGCAGGCGCGCGGGGCCGGGGCGCCTGGCGAACCTCCGTCACGCCGGGCGGCACGCCGAAGGCGTCGACGAAGACGCCGTGCTCGACCACGTTGTCGGGCGCGACGAGGATCAGGCAAGTCAGGAATGGCTCGCCCTTCGCGTGCACAAGCCCAGGCAGCCGCATGACCCGCGGCAGGTCGTGCACCTTCGGGTCGCTGTCGAAGAGCACCGAGAGGTGCTTCTGAACGTGCGAGAAGGCGTCCAGCGGGGCGCCGACGACGCGCCAGTAGACGTGATAGCGGCCCTCGCTCGACTCGACGATGGCTGTCGGCGGAAGCGGCCATGTGCGCGGCAGCTTGGTCCCGTCGAAGTCGGCAAAGTAGGCGGCGACCTCCGTGACGTTGGCGGCCGTGCGGCCGCGCAGATCGGTGTGATTCACGGTCATGAAGCAGCCCATGCCCTCGCGGTTGTCGGCTTCGAGCTGGCGCCGCTGAGTGCGCCACGGGCCGTGACGGATGGCCGGCCGGCGGGTGGCGTTGGGGTGGTCGGCGAAGGTCTGCGAGGTGAAGCGTTCCT
>SKZJ01000060.1 GCA_007127425.1 Wenzhouxiangella sp. | reverse complement strand
CGGCTGACTGGGTCGACGTCCTTGCGCGCAGGGAGATCGACGTTCGCATTCGGGTGTTGCGCGACAAGGCCGCACGTGTGATGGAGCGCTACGCCGGTTCGGGAAAAACGGTCTACAACCCATAAAAAAACCGGGACCCCGCAGGGCCCCGGTCGTCCGGTTTGAGACTAATTCTTTAAGTCTCGGCTTCGATTTACTGAAGCATTTCGGTCAGCTGCTGCTGCAGCTCGGGGTCGTTCTGGATCGCCATGGCGATGCGGTTGAACGACTCCACGTCGAGACCGGCATCTTCAACAGCATCGGTCATCTTTTCATTGGCCTCGATCTGCAGCTCGTGGGCCTTCTCAGGATCCTCGACACCCTGCAGGCGGGCAGAGAAGTCTTGCTGGATGCTGGAGATGTCGACCTGTGCTTCGGCGAACTGCTGCAGTTCCTGCTGCGAGACGTCGGTCTGCTCAGGTTCCGGAGCAGCGTCGTACTGCGCGGAAACAGCGGTGCCGAGACCAAGGGCAATGGCGAAAGTCATCAGGGTAATCAGCTTGCGAAGGTTCATTGTGTAACTCCTGTTTATGTTGCGAATAAAAATGTCGCAGGGTATTCAATGCAAACATCATGCCAATATCATAAGCTATTGATTCTAGGTGATCGAAGATCGAAGCCTTGCTGATTGTGGCCATTTTGATGTGTCATAATGGCGCATGTGCCCAACGGGGAGCGCCATGAAAAGCCTCCGATTGCAACTGATCCTGCTCCTGTTCCTGCCGCTGACCGTACTGGGTACGGGCGTGGTGTGGATGACCCACCACGCCGTGGAGAACCTGCTCGAGCATCGTCTGCAGAAGGAAATCGAACTGGTCGCGCGCGCCATGCGGGTGCCGGTTGAGCGCGGCTTGCTGGCCGGTGACCTGGCCGGTGTGCAGCGCACGCTCGATGCGGTGTTCGAGATCGGTCGGGTCTATGGGGCTTATGTCTATGATGCCAGCGGGCGGCGCGTTGCAGTGGCCGGCGAGGGCAGGCCGGGTCCGCGTGAGCAGATCGAGGCGGCCGAGCTGGTCGCCCTCGGCGAAGAGTTGGGTCGCTACGCCGAACTTGCCGGTGAAGAAGTTTTTTCTTATTTCGTGCCGCTGACCGGGCCGACCGGGCGCATCGAGGGCTTGTTGCAGGTTGTTCGCCTGGAACAAGAGATCGCCGATCAGCTCGACGAGTTGCGCACCCAGGGCTGGTTGTTGTGGGCTCTGGTCATGATCGTGATGTTTGCCATCGTGCTCATCGGGCATCGACTGGCGGTGGGGCGTCACGTGGAACGCCTGGTCGAGTCCATGGCCCGGATCGAGTCGGGTGATCCCCGGCATCGTGCCGAGGTCAACGGTCCGCAGGAACTGGCCGGGGTCGCCGGTGCGCTCAACCGTATGCTCGACGGCCTCGATCGCATGCAAGCCGAACTGGACGTGGAGCGGCAGGAGCGACAGTACATGCTCGAGCAGATGCAGTCACAGGAACACCTGGCGGCCTTGGGTCGCTTTTCCTCGGGGGTGGCACATGAGCTCGGCGCTCCTCTGACCGTGATTGACGGTGATACCCGCCGCTTGCAGCAGAGTGAATCGCTTGACGACGATGCACGGCGCCGCCTGGAACGCATGCGTCGCCAAGTCCAGCGTACGCGGGAACTGATTTCGCAGTTGATGGAGTTTGTGCGTAGCGACCATCAGTCACCGGAACCGGTCGACGTCGGCAGATTGCTCAGGCGCACCCTGGCCGCGGTCCGGCCGGAGTGCGAATCACGCGGCATCGAACTGCAGGTGGGCGACATCCCCGTCGGTCTCGAGATCAAGGGTTGGGAGGTTCGCCTCGAGCACGCGCTGGTCAACCTGGTGCGAAATGCGGTGCAGGCGGCCCGTTCGAAGGTGTCTGTCAGTGTCGATCATCGTGATGCCCGGGTTGTCCTGGCCGTTGAAGACGACGGTCCGGGCGTTCCCAAGGGGGAGCGGGAACGCATTTTCGAGCCATTCCATACGCGCGGCAAGGATGGTCACGGTACCGGGCTCGGACTGGCCATCGTAAAAGGGGTGGCCGAAGAGCACGAGGCGGGCCTGCAGGTGCGCACCAGCGCCACCCTGGGCGGGAGTCGTTTCGAACTGACCCTGAAGCAGGAGCACGCATGAGTGACCAGCGTTACAGCGTGATGTTGGTCGAGGACGATCTTGCCCTGAGCGAGTTGCTCGTCGAGGAACTCGAAGCCGAAGGGTACCGTGTTCGGCACGCCGAAAGTGCCGAGGCGGCCCAGGAGGTACTGGAGGAGTTCGATCCCGACCTGGTCGTCAGCGACCTCCAACTGCCGGGCGCGGATGGTCTGGCGTTGCTCCGGGCGGTGCGCGAGCGCCACGCTGCGCCGGCAACCCTGATGATCAGCGCCTACGGAACGGTGGACCGGGCCGTGGCGGCCCTGAAGGCCGGGGCGGACAACTTCCTGACCAAGCCGCTGGACATGGATCATTTTGTGCTCAGCGTCGAACGGGTACTGGCGAATCATCGACTGCGTGCAGAGGTCCAGCGCTTCCGGGAGGTCCTGGATCGCGAGAGCTTCAGGGGCATGGAAGGGTCGAGCCGGACCATGCGCATCCTGTTCGACCGGATCACCCAGGTCGCCAGGGCCGATGGTGCGGTGCTGGTCAGCGGCGAATCGGGAACCGGCAAGGACCTGGTCGCCCATGCAATCCATGCCGAGAGCGCGCGGGCCGACAAGCCTTTCCTGGCGGTTAATTGCGCGGGTGTGCCGGCGGATCTGCTCGAGTCGGAATTCTTCGGCCATGCCGAGGGCGCATTTTCAGGCGCTGATCGGGCCCGACCGGGCCTGTTTCGTGAAGCGGATGGCGGCAGCCTGTTTCTCGACGAGATCGGGGAGATGCCGACACCATTGCAGGCCAAGCTGCTCAGGGCGTTGCAGGACGGGCGAATACGACCGGTCGGGGCGGATCGTGAACACCAGGTCGATGTGCGCCTGATCGCGGCCACCAACCAGGACCTGCAGGCGCTGGTCGACAAGGGAGCATTCCGCGAAGACCTTTACTATCGTCTCGAAGCATTTCAGCTTGAGATCCCACCGTTGCGCGAGCGCGGCGAGGATCTCGAACTGCTGGCGATGAGTTTCCTGGCCCGTTTTGCCGCAGCACGCAAGCGACCGGCCAGGCGATTGTCCGAACAGGCGCTGGCAGCAGTCCGGGGTTATCGATGGCCGGGTAACGTGCGTGAATTGAAGAATGCCATGGAGCGGGCGGTGACTTTCTGCGAGGATGAGGAAGTCGGAGTCGAGCACCTGCCCGAACGGGTCCGCCGTGGCAGCGAGGTCGAACGGAATACCACATCGGATACCGGATTGCCGCCAGAGTTGCTCGCTGGAGACATGCTGCCAAGCCTCGATGAATTGAGGCACCGTTACGTCCATTATGTCCTCGAGCGCGTGGACGGCAACAAGCGACGTGCAGCGGCGCTACTGGGCGTGGGCCGGCGAACGCTCTACCGCTGGCTGGAGCAGGAGCCCCGGGAACCCTCGGAGTAGTTCAGGGTATATTCAGCACCGTCGGACATACCATGTCGGCATGTTGACCTTCCGAGTCAAAGCGGAAGGAAACGGTTTCACTTTACCCCCAGGAGATGGACTATGAAAATGCGATGGATCGTCATACCGGTTGCAGTGATGCTGCTGGCAGCCTGCGCCACGACCACCGATCCGTGGACCGGCGAAGAGCGAGTTACACGCACGGGGCAGGGGGCAGCCATCGGTGCCGGTATCGGTGCCGTGGTGGGTGCGATTTCCGGAGGTGACCGGCTCAAGCGGGCCGCGATCGGTGCCGGCGTCGGCGCACTCAGTGGTGCGGCAATCGGTTCCTACATGGACCGGCAGGAAGCCGAATTGCGCCGACAGCTGGAAGGAACCGGTGTCAGCGTGACGCGCCGCGGCGATGAGATCATTCTGAATATGCCGGGCAATGTCACCTTCGGCTTCGACAGTGCCGACCTGCGCTCGGACTTCTTCGATGTGCTCAACTCCGTCGCCCTGGTGCTCGAAGAATTCGACCAGACGGTGCTGGTTGTCGACGGCCACACCGACTCGACCGGCTCACGCCAGTACAACATGGGTCTCTCGGAACGTCGGGCCGAAACGGTCGGTCGTTACCTGATTGGTCAGGGCGTGGAGCCGGTGAGGGTTGCGACATACGGCTACGGGCCGGACTACCCGGTGGCCAGTAACGAAAACGAGGCCGGCCGGGCCCAGAACCGCCGTGTCGAGTTGACCCTGATGCCGGTGACCGCCGGCTGATCAGGATCGGCGCGACACTTTTCTGCCGCCGGGCGTTCTGCCCGGCGGCACCAGTTCCAGCTCGGTTGATCGACGCGGCAGGCCGACATCTTCGCGCAGGACACGGTGATCGGTTGCGCTGAGCTCGTGAAAGCGCCCCGGTCGCAGGCTGCTCGGCATGAACACCGGACCGAATCGCACGCGCTTGAGGCGGGCCACCTGTGCTCCGACCGCTTCCCACAGTCGCCGGACTTCGCGGTTGCGTCCTTCCATGATGGCCACCGTGTACCAGGAATGTCCCGCCGTCACTTCGCCGGGAACGATGTCGGAGAATCGGCCCATACCGTCCTCAAGCCGAACCCCTTTTTTGAGCTGCTCGATCTGCTCCTCGCTGACCGCGCCACGAATCCGGCACAGGTATTCGCGATCGACATTGCCGGAAGGGTGCATCATGCGATGGGCCAGCTCTCCATCGGTGGTCAGCAGCAACAGGCCGGAGGTATTGATGTCCAGTCGACCGACCGCAATCCAGCGCCCATCCTTCGGGCGCGGCAGCTTTTCGAAGACCGTCGGGCGGCCCTCGGGATCGCTGCGAGTCGTTACCTGTCCTTCGGGTTTGAAGTAGATGACAGTCTGGTGGGTGGGCTGGTCGGCTTTTACCTCCCACTTGCGACCATCGAGCTCGACGCTATCGCCTTCGCCGAGAGTTGTACCCGGCTCGGCCGTCTGCCCGTTGACGCGAACCTCGCCGGCCGCGATGCGATCGTCCAGCGCCCGGCGGGAGCCGAGTCCTGCCCGCGCCATGACCTTCTGCAGGCGTTCACGTCCGGCCACCGGCGGCTGGGCGGCGGCCCGATCAGCCGCTTCGGTCGTCTGTCGGCCCTTGCGCTGCGCTTGCCTTCCTTTCCTCTTCAGGGTCGGACGATGCTTCTTCGGTGGCTTCGTCGCCGCCTTCTTCTGCGTCCTGTCCGGCTGGTTGCTCGTCTGCTTCCGGCGCTGAGTCTTCTTCTTCATGATCCTCGTCTCTGTCAGTCTTCTCGCCTTCGCTGGCGGGATGATGGAGCTCGAGTTCCGGCTCGAGGTTGTCGATGTCCTTGATTTCGGCCAGTGTCGGCAGTTCGTCGAGCGACTTCAGATTGAAGTAATCGAGAAAAGCTTTGGTGCTGCCGAGCAGCTCGGGACGTCCCGGAACGTCACGATGGCCGATTACCTTGATCCAGTCGCGTTCCTGCAGTGTGCGCAGGATGTTGGAACTGACCGAGACCCCGCGGATCTGTTCGATCTCGCCGCGCGTGATCGGCTGGCGATAGGCAATGATGGCCAGCGTTTCCAGCAGTGCACGCGAATACCTGGGCGGCTTCTCCGTCCACAACTGCGAGATGACCGGCATCAGGTCGGTACGGATCTGGAGTCGAAAGCCGCTGCCCACCTCCTTCAGTTCCACCGCCCGGCCGGTGAGGTCGCCATCGAGTGCGGCCAGCGCCTCGCGCAGCGGGCCGTGTCCCGGTTGCTCTTCGGGCGGAAACAGGCTGTTGAGTTGAGTGAGACTGAGCGGGTTGCCGGCGGCCAGCAGGGCACCTTCCACGATTCGCTTGAGGTATTCGATATCCATTGCGTGTCAGAAAGAAGTCGGTCAGGCCCGGGCCGAAGGACTGCGCAGGTAGATGCTGCCGAACAGTTCCTGCTGGACCAGGTCGATGAGATGCTCGCGCAGCAACTCAAGTAGCGCGAGAAAGGTAACGACCGCACCCATGCGGCCTTCTTCAAGGTCGAAACAGCGCTCGAATTCAACGAATTGATCGCTGGATACGAGGTCGATGATACGCGCCATGCGCTCGCGGACCGACAGCGGTTCGGCCTGGATATGGTGGTGCGCCAGCATCTCGGCGCGCGCCATTACGTCACGCAGTGCCAGCAACACTTCGCGCAGGTCGACTTCCGGCGGCAGCTTGATCTCACCGCGCTCCTCGACGTCGGCTTCGGCCACAGCCAGGTCGCGCTCCATGCGCGGCAGTTCGTCGATGTCCTCGGCGGCCTTCTTGAAGCGCTCATACTCCTGCAGGCGCCGGATCAGTTCGGCTCGAGGGTCCTCTTCCTCTTCTTCGGCCGCCTGCGGGCGCGGCAGCAGCATACGCGATTTGATCTCGGCCAGGATGGCTGCCATGACCAGGTACTCGGCGGCCAGTTCGAGCTTCAGGTCGCTCATGATCTCGATATAACCCGTGTACTGGCGGGTAACCTCGGCGATCGGGATGTCGAGTATGTCGAGATTCTGCCGTCGAATAAGATACAGCAGCAGGTCGAGCGGCCCTTCGAACGCCTCGAGAAACACTTCCAGCGCATCGGGCGGGATGTAGAGATCGTCGGGCAGTTTGAGCAATGGCTGGCCCTGTACGACGGCAAAGGGCATCTCATGCTGGCCGGCCGGTTTTTCGACGGTTTCTGTCATGGGGGAAGTTTAGCAGGGGTCGGGGGAGAAGGGACCATGGACTCGGGACTCGGGACTTGGGACTCGAGACTAAAAGCCAGGAGAGCTTCGAGCTTCTTCCATGCGTACAATAGTCGCTCTGCAAACTTCGAGTGACGCATGCTGTACATGATTCTGGGGCGTGAAGCCGAGGGCGGGCTGGAGCGACGTGCCGCCTCCCGCGAGGCTCACCTGGGGCGATTGCGTGCCCTGGCTGACGAGGGGCGGCTGGTGCTGGCCGGGCCTTTGCCGGCGATCGATGCGGAAGATCCGGGGCCGGCCGGCTTTGCCGGTTCGCTGGTGGTGGCCGAGTTTGCCAGCCTGGAGCAGGCACGTGAATGGGCCGATGCCGATCCCTATGTCCATGCCGGTGCATGGTCCGGCTCGGAAGTTCATCCGTTCAAGGGGGTGCTGCCGTGACCGAAGCCCGGGTTGCCATGATTCGGGGCCGGCTGGAGCGGGAATTTGCTCCGAGCGATCTGGACGTGATTGATGATTCGCATCTTCATCGCGGTCATCCGGGCGCGGCTGACGGGCGCGGTCATTTCCGTGTTCGAATCGTCAGTGATCGCTTCGAAGGCCTGCCCCGCCTGGCCCGGCACCGTCTGGTTTACGCGGCCATGGGTGAGCTGATGCAGACCGATATCCACGCGCTCAATATTGAGGCTGTTTCTGAAAATGAATCGTAACCTACTGTTATTTCTGTTTGTCGTACCGCTTCTTCTTGCATGCCAGCCGGACTCGGAAGCCCCTGCCGACGAGGATGATGTCGTATTGGTGCTCGTCGATGGCGAACCCATTACCCTGCCGATGCTGGAGCGGGTCATGCGCGCCCAGGGGGTGGAAGAGAACGATCACGAGCGCATGCGCGAACTGCTCGACGAGTTGATTCGCATGCGTGCAGTGGCCAATGTTGCCGAGCGGGAAGGCCTGGCCGACGAGCCGGAGGTTCGTGCCGAGTTGCGCCTTCGCGAACTTGAACTGCTCAACCACCACTACATCGACCGTCTGCAGCGCCGGCACCCGATTACCGACGAGGATATCGAGGACGTTTACAGTCGTCAGCGCGAACGGGCCGGGGAGGTCCAGTACCGCATTGAGACCATCACTTACCCCGGCCAGGCCGAGGCGTTGCGGGCACTGGCCCGGATCGACGATGGTGTCGACGACTACGAAACCGTTCGTGATGAGGCCGAGGCGGAAGGTCTGGCCGTCGAGCAACCCGGGTGGATCGACCTCAGCCAGGTGCCTGATGATTTCGCCGCCGCACTGGATGGCCGAGAGGTCGGTGCGGTTGTCACGTCTTTGCTGGAAACTCCGCAGGGGTGGCGACTGGTCAAGGTGCTCAACCAGCGCGAACTACAAGCGCCGCCGCTCGAGCAGGTACGCGAAGGCATCGCCCGAAGCCTGTTGCAACAGCGCCGTCGCGCCCTGGTTGAAGAGCTCTACGAACAGGCCGAAATCGAACCCATGCTGCCGCTGGAGGAATAGGCGCGGCACTTCATGAAAACTCGGATCAAGGGAGGCTGACCGGATGGGGCGGCTGCCAGCCTTCGGCGCGGTGTTCGACGACGACGTTCGTGTAAATGCCGCCCCGAACCTTGAACTCGGCAGTCAGGCGCATGAAGCGCGGCCGGGTGGCGACAACGAGATCACCGAGTATCTCGTTGGTGACCGCTTCGTGAAACGCTCCTTCCTCGCGGAAGCTCCAGATGTAGAGTTTGAGCGACTTGAGTTCCACGCAAAGCTCGTCGGGAACGTACTCGAGGAACAACTCCGCGAAATCCGGCTGGCCCGTTTTCGGGCACAGGCAGGTAAACTCGGGCATCCGAATCCGAATGGTATAATCCCGCGCCGGCTGCGGATTGGGGAAGGTTTCGAGTTCCTTGCTGGGCTGACTGGACATGTCGGGGGGCGTCTGTGTGAATCCGTGGCGAAAGCCAATTACATTACAACAATTCCTGGGTGGGCAACGCGTCAATGCGACTGACCGCAATCAAACTGTCCGGCTTCAAATCCTTTGTCGAGCCGACCACGATCAAGTTTCCGTCAAACCTCATGGGTGTCGTAGGCCCCAACGGTTGCGGCAAGTCCAACATCATCGATGCGGTGCGCTGGGTCATGGGCGAAAGCTCGGCCCGCCAACTGCGCGGCGAGTCGATGAGCGACGTGATCTTTTCCGGTTCCAGCGTGCGCAAGCCGGTGGCCACGGCGACGGTTGAACTGATTTTCGATAACGCCGACGGCCGCGCCGGCGGTGAATATGCCGACTACAGCGAGATTTCGGTCAAGCGCCAGGTCAGCCGGGACGGCCAGTCGGGCTACTATCTCAATGGCACCAAGTGCCGACGCAAGGACATCACCGATCTCTTTCTGGGCACCGGTCTGGGGCCCCGTAGCTACGCCATCATCGAGCAGGGCATGATCTCGCAGATCGTCGAGGCCCGGCCCGAGGATCTGCGCGGCTTTCTCGAGGAGGCGGCCGGGATCTCGCGCTACAAGGAGCGGCGCCGCGAGACCGAGAACCGGATTCGCCACACCCGGGAGAACCTCGAGCGGCTCTCGGACCTGCGCGAGGAGGTCTCCAAGCACCTCGACAAGCTCAAGCGCCAGGCCAATGCCGCGGAGCGATACCGCATGCTCAAGACACGTTACCGCGACGACGAGGCAAGATTGCTGGCGTTGCGCTGGCGCGAGTTCCGGGTGCGTGCCGAGGGCGAGGAGAAAGCCCTGCGCGAGGTCGAGAATCATCTGCAGCAGACGCTGGCACGCCAGCGCGAGGCCGAGAAGGAACTCGAAGCACTGCGGCAGAATCAGCACTCGGCGTCAGAGGCGGTCTCCAGGGTGCAGGGCGAGCTCTACGAGGTCGCCGGCGAGATTGCGCGCATCGAGCAGGCCATCGAGCACCAGCGCGAAATCCGAAAGCGCCAGCAGTCCGAGCATGCCGATACAGAGTCACAGCTCAACGAGCTCAAGCAGCACCTGGTCCTGGACAAGGCGCAGGTGACGGAAACCTCGGAGCTGCTGGCGCGGCTCGGCCCTGAACTGGCGGAAGCGCGCGAGCTGGAAACGGCAGCCGGCGCCGAGGTCGAGCGCATTGAGCAGGCACTATCGGATTGGCAGCAGCGCTGGCAATCACACCAGGACAAGGCCAGCAAGGCATCGAGCAATACCGAACTGCTCCGGCAGCGCATCGAGCATATCGATGAGCGCATGAGCCGGTCAGCCGAGCGGCTCAAGGCGCTCGACGACGACAGCGGCAGCGAGCTGATCGAGCGGCTGGAAACGGAAAAGGCCGAGACCGAGGAACGCCTGCAGGTTACCGACGAGGAGATGAAGGCCGCGCGCGAACAGGCCGACTCGGGACGCGCCGGGATAGCCGGTTTGCGACGTGAGATCGAAGCCTTGCGCAACGAACTGGAATCGGCTCGCGCGCGCCGGCACGAGCGCCAGGCGCGCATCGAATCGCTACGTCTGCTCAACCGCGACAGCACCAACGTGGAAGAACTCGATGCCTGGCTGGAGGAACGGTCGATCGATGCCGAGGCCCGCGTCATGTCGGCGCTCGAGCTGAGTGATCCGACCTGGACAGGAGCGGTCGAAACGGTGCTGTCCGCCTGGCTGAAGGCCGTGCGGGTCGGCGAGGTCGACAGGCACCTGGAGGGCAGGTTGCCGCCGGCCGGCCTGATGCTGGCCGACGAACGTCATTTCGAAGCCAGGGCGGGCACGCTGGCGGAAAAAGTGACCGGCGCCGGGGCGTTGTCACCGGTGCTGGGACGCGTGTACCCGGCTGAAGACCTGGCCAGCGCCCGGCAGTTGCTCGGCGATTTGTCCGAGCATGAATCAGTGGTCACGCCGGAGGGCATCTGGCTGGGGCATGGCTGGATTCGTCAGCCCGAGGCCGATGAGGCCGGAACGGGAATGCTCGAACGCGAACGTGAGATTCGTGAGTTGGCCTCCGAGATCGACAACGATGCCGAGCGGATTGCCGGCATCGAAGAGGCATTGTCCGGCAAGCGCGAGGCGCTTGAAGGTGCCGAACGCGAGCTGACCGAGACCGGTCGTCGTATTGAGGAAATGCAGCGCAAGCGAGCCCAGCTGCAGGGCCAGGCCAGTGCCGTCGACAGCCGGCTGGAGTCGGCTCGACGCCAGCGCAAGGCGGCTGCCGAAGAGCGCGACGCGCTGGGCAAGCGCCAGCACGAGGACAAGGAAGCGGTCGGCAAGGCACGCGCCGAACTCGAACAGGCCATGGCCGCCATGCAGGCGTCCGAGTCCGAGCGCGAACCCCTGGTCAGGGAAAAGGCGACACTGGATGAGCAGCGCGAGGCGGCTCGCCGTGCCCGTCGCGAGTCTGCCGAGAAACGCGAGGCCTTGTCATTGAAGGTCGAATCCTCACGCGCAGGCCTCGAGTCGCTGCGCCAGTCCATCGAGCGCATGGACAACCAGGTGGGACAATTGCAATCGCGCTACCTGGAGCTCAGCGAGGTGCTGGCCCAGGGCGATGAACCTGTGCGCGCGCAGCAAAAGCAGCGCGATGAATTGCTCGAGCGACGCCTGGAGATCGAGAAGCGCCTGCGCAAGGCGCGTTCGGAACTGGAGGCGCTGGAGGCGGAGTGGCGCAAGCAGGATGAAGCCCGGCAATCGGCCAGTGCCGGAGCCGACGAGATCCGATCGGAGCAGTCCAGGCGCCAGCTCGAACTGAAGGAAACCCAGCTCAAGGCTGAAGGCATTGCCGGGCGTATCGAGGAACTCGACGCCAATCTCGAGGCTCTGCTCGAAGAGCTTCCCGAGGGCGCCGAGGCCCAGAAATACCAGAATGAACTCGAATCGCTGGAGCAGAAAATTCGCCGACTCGAACCGGTCAACCTCGCCGCCATCGATGAGTACGAGACCGAGTCGGAAAGGAAAGAATACCTCGATCGGCAGCAAACCGATCTGGAAGATGCATTGGAGACCCTGGAAAAGGCCATCGCCCGTATCGATCGCGACACCCGGACCCGGTTCCGGGAGACCTTCGAGCAGGTCAACAGCAACATGGAAAAACTGTTTCCACGGCTGTTCGGCGGCGGCCACGGCCACCTGGAAATGGTCGGCGAGGACTGGTTGTCGGCCGGTGTCGCCATCATGGCGCGTCCGCCGGGCAAACGCATTGCCCGCATCCACTTGCTTTCGGGTGGCGAAAAGGCGCTGACCGCGGTCTCGTTCGTGTTCTCTATCTTCAATCTCAACCCGGCACCGTTCTGCCTGCTCGACGAGGTCGATGCCCCGCTCGACGACGCCAACGTGGGGCGTTTCTCCGAGATGGTGCGCGAGATGTCCGAGCAGGTGCAGTTCGTCATGGTGACCCATAACAAGGTGACCATGGAGGTGGCTCACCAGATGCTGGGCGTGACCATGCGCGAACCCGGTGTATCGCGGCTGGTTTCGGTCGATCTCGACCGTGCCGTGGAACTGGCGCGGGCCTGACCGGACGATGCATCGTTCGGTTACACTCTCGATTGTGCTTCGCAGAAGGTTGGATTTGTGGACAATCTGCGCCTGATCCTCATCCTGATCGGTATCGTCATCCTGGCCCTGATCGTGCT
>SKZJ01000072.1 GCA_007127425.1 Wenzhouxiangella sp. | reverse complement strand
GTCGGCCAGGACCGCGATGCGCTGGCCACTCAGCTCTTCCAGCTCCATGACGCTTCCTTCCGCCGTGCTGTAGAGCTGACTCCAGGCCTGGGTCACCGGTACGGCGTTGAAATTGAACCGTACCCTGCGCGAGGGGGAGGGAGCGACATCGGGCATCAGGTCGAGTTGCCCGGTCTCAAGCAGTTGCAGGCACTCGGCCCAGGGACATGACCTGAATTCCAGTTGCCAGCCTTCGCGCCGGGCAATTTCGGTGAGGAGTTCGATAAACAGCCCGGCCGGCCTTCCGTCTTCACGGGTGTAGACCTTGGGCTCATTCTGATAGTGACCAATTTGAAGGGCAGGGTCACTGTCCGAGGCTGACGCGACGGGCGCTGCAAACAGGCCGAGGAGCGCATGGACCAGCAGCAGGATATGAAGAGTGCCAATGCCCGGGAATTTTCCTGTGCGCCACGATGTCCTTTCCGGCCTGACCGGATTTGTCCCGCCTGAACTCATGTCGCCACGATACCGTCGTTACCGAACCTGGAAACAGTTTCGAGTATAGCTCCGCCGGTACATCGGCGCATAGAGCGAACCGGGCTCCCATCAGCTGAGTGGCGAGTTGGTGGCAGCACAAGCTTTTTCGAGGGGTCAGCCAAGCATTTCCGGCGTTTCCTGATCGCACTTCTGGGTAGTCAGTCCGGGGTTTCGGTGTATCCTGCCGACAGTAGGAATCAGGATTTTTTCTCTTGCTGCAATGGATGGTCATGCTGACGGTTGCAGTCGCAAGTGCGCTTGGCGGCGCCGCGATATGCCGTCATCTCATGCGCCGGCGAGTCGACCCCGATGCATGCACGGACAACCGTGATGCCAAAGACCTTGCGCTGCGCGAATCGGAGGATCGATACCGGTTGCTGGCCGAGAATGCCTCCGATGTCATCTGGACGGTGAACTGGCCCCGGCTCGATTATTCTTACATCAGCCCGTCGGTCACTCGATTGCGCGGCATTTCGGTGCATGAGGCAATGGCCGAGAGTTTTATCGATTCGATTGTTCCCGAGCAACGCGAGAGGATACGGAGGCTGATCGACAATCGGGTACGTGCCTACCATGGCGGGCGCTTCGAACAATCCGAGGCGCAACGGGTGCAGGTTCGCCAGCTCTGCGCTGACGGTCAGGAGAGAGTGGTGGAGATCATTGCCTCGCTCGTGATCGATAACAACGATCGGGTGGTCGGGATTCAGGGAAGTTCCCGTGACGTCAGTGCACGGGTCAGGGCCGAGCAGGAGCGGCAAGCGCGTGAGGCGATTCTGCATGCTTTGGCGCGTGCGGCCCGGATGCTGTTCAGCGCTTCCGACAAGGAACAGGTGATGGAACCGGTGCTGGCCGCCCTCGGCAAGTCCGTCGGTGTCGATCGTGTCTACGTGTTCGAGAACCACCGCGCGCCGGACACCGGAGAATTGCTGGCCAGCCAGCGCTACGAATGGTGTGGGCCGGGCATCGAACCGGAACTGGATAACCCATCCATGCAGGGCATGGCCTACGATCAGGTGATTCCGAACTGGCGTCGGGCACTTGAATCAGGGGAGGCGGTGCATGGCCTGGTTGTTGACATGCCGATGCCGGAGCGCGGGCTGCTCGAACCACAGGACATCCAGTCGATCGTTGTCGTGCCCATATTCCTCGACGGCAAGTTCTGGGGGCAGGTCGGCTTCGATGACTGCTCCAGGCAGCGTCAGTGGAGCCAGCCGGAAATCGATGCACTTCAGGTCGCTGCCAGCGTCATTGGCGGTGCCATCCAGAGCATACGTGTTGAAGAGGAACTGAGACGCCTGGTCAGTACCGACTCGCTGACCGGAGTGGGAAGCCGAAGGGCTTTCCTTGAACAGGCCGGGGCGTTGTTTGAACAAGCCAACATTCGCAACGAGAGCCTGACCCTGTTGCTGTTGGATCTCGATCACTTCAAGGCGGTCAACGACAACTACGGCCACCCGGTCGGTGACGAGGCCTTGAAGCGCTTCGCGAGGATTTGTTGCCAGTCGCTGCGACCGGATGATCTGGTCGGCCGTACGGGGGGCGAAGAGTTCGCGGTTGTTTTGAAGGGGGTGGGGTATCGGCGTGCGACCGAACTGGCTGAGAAGCTGCGCCGCAATGTTGCGTCGACACCGTTGAAAATCGGATCGGTCAAGCTGCCCCTGTCGGTCAGTATCGGGGTGGCTGTGAAGCATTCCGACGAGTCGGATTTCGGCGGCCTGTTGAAGCGTGCCGATGATGCCCTTTACGCAGCCAAAAAGGGTGGACGCAACCGTGTGCAATCGGCTGATCAGGCCTGATCGGGATGTGTGCCGGCCAGTTCGTGCTTGCGCAGGATGCCGCGAAACTGGTCATAGGTCAGCCCCAGTAGCCGAGCCGCCTTGCCTTGGTGCCCGCCGCTTTTTTCGAGTGCGGCCATGGCCATGCGCCGCTCTTCCTGATCGAGGTGGCGCCGGAGGTTGAATGGACGGTCCGGGTCGAGTGTCGGGGATTGCGCCGGATTTGCCGTTGCCTGGCGATCTCGGCCGGGACGAAACGGTGATTCGAACGGATCGAATTGGAGTTCGGTGACGGGCTCGTCGTCGGCCTCCATCCTGTAGACGGCACGTTCAACGGTGTTTTTCAACTCACGCACGTTGCCGGGCCAGGCATGCTGGTGGAGTGCCTCGACTGCCTCGGATGAAAAGCCGGCGAAAAGCTTGCGGCCCAGCTCGCGAGTCATGCGCATGGCGAAGTGTTCCGCCAGAGGCAGGAGATCCTCCTGTCTTTCGCGCAAGGGCGGAAGGGTGATGACGTCGAAAGCGAGTCGGTCGAGCAGGTCGGCGCGGAAGCGACCTTGTTCCACCAGCGCCGGGAGATCGACGTTGCTTGCACCCACAATGCGCACGTCGACCTCGATGGGTCTTGAGGAGCCGAGGCGTTCGAACTGCCCGTATTCGATGACCCGCAGGATCTTTTCCTGCACTGCCATGGAGGTGCTGGCCAGTTCATCGAGAAACAGGGTGCCGCCGTCGGCCTGTTCGAAACGACCCTGGCGCTGCCGGTTGGCATCGGTGAATGCACCGGCCTCATGGCCGAACAGGTCGGACTCGAGCAGGGATTCGCTGATGGCCGCACAGTTGACCCGCACCAGTGGGCGGTCCCAGCGTGGCGAAAGAAAGTGCAGTCGATCGGCGACCACTTCCTTGCCGGTACCGCGCTCGCCCACGATCAGCACCGGTCGATCGAGCGCAGCGGCCCGCGAGACTTCCTCGAGTACTTCGAGAAAGCTGGGCGACTCACCGATGATGGGCTGTTCAGTGCGGTTCACGTCGGTAAAGGTACAGCGAAATGCTGG
>SKZJ01000327.1 GCA_007127425.1 Wenzhouxiangella sp. | reverse complement strand
TGGTGGCGATGGGTGTATGCGGTGCCGTTTGCCGCGGGCGCCGGGTGGGGCATCACCACGGCAGCTCGCCATATCTGGCTGCAGAACCTGCCCGCAGATCAGGTGCCGGATTGTGGCCCCGGCATGTATTTCATGATGGAATTCGACTACCCGATCATGGAAATCCTGCAGGAGGCCTTTACCGGCGCGGGCGAGTGCGCCGAGGTCGATTGGCAATTCATCGGATTGTCGATGCCGGCGTGGACGCTGGTGTGGTATGTTTTGCTGACGGCCGTCATGTTTTGGGCATTGTTGGCCAGAAGATCCTGATTTCAAACGGTAAAGCGGCATGAGCGAAAGATTGAAGACGATTACCCCGGCGAAAGGCTGGAGACCGGACTCCTGGCAGCAGAAGTCGGCGAGCCAGCAGGCCACGTATCCGGATGAACTGGAACTGGAACGGACGCTTCGGCGCCTGTCGAGCATGCCGCCGCTGGTGACTTCCTGGGAGATTACATCACTCAAGGACCAGATCGCCGAGGCCCAGGCCGGTAAGCACTTCGTGCTGCAGGGCGGCGATTGTGCCGAGCTGTTCAACGAGTGCGAGCCGTCGATTGTCGCCAACCGCCTGAAAGTGCTGTTGCAGATGTCGCTGGTGCTGCTGCACGGCATGGAAATGCCGGTGGTGCGCATTGGCCGGTTCGCCGGCCAGTATGCCAAGCCGCGCTCCAGCGATACCGAGACCCGCGACGGCGTAACCCTGCCGAGCTACCGTGGCGACCTGGTCAATGCACCCGAATTTACCGAACAGGCACGTCGGCCCGATCCGACGCGGCTGCTGCAGGCGCATGCCTGCTCGGCGATGAGCATGAACTTCGTGCGCGGCCTGGTCGACGGTGGTTTCGCGGACCTGCATCATCCCGAGTACTGGGATCTGGGCTGGGTCGAGCATTCGCCGCTGGCGGCCGAGTTTCATCGCATTGCCGACTCCATCGGCCATTCGGTGCGCTTCATGGAAACGATTACCGGGGTGCGGCCAGGCAGTCTGCGCCGGGTGGACTTTTTCACCTCGCACGAGGCCTTGCACCTGGGCTACGAGCAGTCCATGGTGCGCCAGGTGCCGCGCCAGTGGGGCTGGTTCAACCTGTCGACGCACTTCCCGTGGATCGGCATGCGCACGGCCGACCTGGGCGGCGCGCACGTGGAGATGTTCCGCGGCATTCGCAACCCGGTAGGAATCAAGGTCGGCCCCGGCATGACGAGTTCGTGGCTCAAGGGGCTGATCCGCACGCTCAATCCCGACAACGAGGCCGGGCGCCTGGTGCTGATTCATCGCATGGGCGCCGGACAGGTCGCCGACAAGCTGCCGCCGCTGATCGAGGCGGTGCGCGAGACCGGTTCGCCGGTGTTGTGGGTGTGCGATCCGATGCATGGCAATACCGAGTCCACCTCCGGCGGGGTCAAGACGCGGCGTTTTGCCAACATCGTTTCCGAGGTCGAGCAGTCCTTCGACATCCACGCCGCCAGCGGTTCACGCCTGGGCGGGGTGCACCTTGAACTGACCGGCGAGAATGTCACCGAGTGCATCGGTGGTGCGCGTGCACTGGACGAGGATGACCTCAAGCGGGCCTACAAGACCACCGTCGATCCGCGCCTGAACTACGAACAGGCGCTGGAGTTGTCGATGCGGGTGGTGCAGAAGCATCGAAGCCTGGCCTGAACCCCTGCGGCGACTCGCCAGAACCCCGTCGTTCGTCCCGGCCCTCGCTTAGATCGTCGTCCCGGCCCCCGAGCCGGGACCTCGCAGGCTGGGTTTCCGCAAGGCTTGAGTGGAACCTGCAATGTGCTAGGTCCCGGATATCGGCTGCGCCGATTCCGGGACGACAGAGGGGGCGGCCTCCTCGCGCTGTGGCATTCAGGCGGGGAGAGGGGTAGACGGAAGAGGGAAGAGGGTTGGACAGTGGTTTACCCTCTCCCGTCTTACCTCTAATCCTCTACCCGGAGCTGCTCGCCAGAGCAAATGCTCATTGAACACCCCCTAAACAGTTCCTGAAGATCGGGTTTGTCAAAGTTCGTCTCGGCCAGCCGGGATGGCGTGCTTATGCTCGTCCTGGCTGGCTATTTCATGTTGACGAATCAATGGAGATAACCAATGACAAGAAGCTTGCGATTGATGACCGTTCCCGTGTTGCTGTCTTCCGCAATTGCGGCGGGTACGGCAAGTGCTTCCGATTACCAGGGCGAGGCCGAGATCGGCTGGACCGAGAGCCATCAATGGGGCGGTGCATTCCGCTACTACCTCGATCCGGTCAGCACCGATCGCGGGCCATTGGCCGAAGCGGCATTCCTCAATCGCGCAAGGGGGTTGGAACTCGGTGTTGGTTACAACACGGAAACGAGTGCCGATACCATCAGTGGCGCTTTTGATTACTACAGTGGTGATCTGTATCTGTCCGGCGGTGTGTCACGCACTTCGGCATCCGATGATGTCTTCAATTCGAGTGGCGAGAGCTACTCGGCGCGTGCCGGCTGGATGGTGATGCAGAATACGCGGGTGAGTGCGGGCTGGACCCACGCCAGGAACAGGGCCACTGTGGATCTCCCGGGGCATTCGCTTCGTGTATCGGACAGTACCGATCTCATCGATGTAAGCGTAAAGCACCTGATGATGCTCGATGGTGACAGTGCGATCAATGTGACCGGCGGCCTGGTGTTTAATACCGATACTGACAGTACGGCTTTTGGTACCGGGCTGGATTATTACCCGACCCGCAACCTGTCAATCGGCACTGCCGTGTCTCATGGGAATTCAAGTACCGACCTTGAGTTCAATACGCAGTACTTCTTCACGCCAAACGTGAGCGCCAGGGCAGCATGGCGCAATCCCGAATTCGGTGACAGCCGCTTCAGCCTGGGATTGATGGGGAGGTTTTAGGGCCTGAACGCCTGGCGGCGTTCGGCCGGGGAGAGGGGAAGAGGGAAGACGGGAGAGGGTAAAGCACTCCCCATTCCCTCTCCCGTCTTCCCTCTCATCCTCTACCCGAGCTGCTCGTCAGAGCAGCTCTTTAACCGCTTCGCGTTCTTCGCGCAGTTCCTTGTCGGTGGCATCCATGCGCTCGCGGGAGAAATCGTCGATCTCGAGATCCGGCACGATCTTCCATTGGCCGTCTTCGCAGGTGCAGGGGAACGAGTAGATCACGCCCGGCTCGATGCCGTAGCTGCCGTCGGAGGGCACGGCCATTGAGACCCAGTCGTCTCCATCGGTGCCCAGTGCCCAGTCGCGAATGTGGTCGATGGCCGCGCTGGCGGCACTGGCGGCGCTGGAAGCACCACGGGCCTTGATGATGGCGGCACCGCGCTGCTGCACCGTGGGAATGAACACGCTTTCGTACCACTTCTGATCCACTGAATCGAGGGCGGGCTTGCCGCCGACCAGGGTGTGGTGCAGGTCCGGGTACTGGGTGGCGGAGTGGTTGCCCCAGATAATCATCTGCTTGATGAGCGTGTGGTGCTGGCCGGTCTTCTCGGCCAACTGGGCCAGTGCGCGATTGTGGTCCAGGCGCGTCATGGCGGTGAAGTTCTCCGGCGGCAGGTCCGGGGCGTTGGCGCTTGCGATCAGGGCATTGGTGTTGGCCGGGTTGCCGACCACCAGTACCTTGACGTCGCGGCTGGCCACGGCATTGAGGCTCTTGCCCTGCGGGCCGAAGATCTTGCCGTTCTCGGAGAGCAGGTCGGCGCGTTCCATGCCCGGGCCGCGCGGCTTGGAGCCGACCAGGATGGCGTAGTCAGTGTCCTTGAAGCCTTCATCCAGGTCGGTAGTGGCGACGATGCCGTGCAGCATCGGAAAGGCGGCATCCTCGAGTTCCATGACCACGCCCTTGAGTGCGTCGATGGCCGGCGGAATTTCCAGCAATTGCAGAATGACCGGCTGGTTGGGGCCGAACATGCCGCCGGATGCAATACGGAAGCAGAGCTGGTAGCCGATCTGGCCGGCCGCGCCGGTAATGGCGATGCGCACGGGTTCTTTCATGGAAGACTCCTGGTGAATTCGAGACGATTGGAACAACCCCATATTCTAACGCAAGCGGGTGTTCGGTCGCCGTGCGAGTCGTTCGTTGCTCAGGGTTTCTCGACCGGCCCGAGCCAGCGATCGGCCCAATCCAGGCAGGCGCGAATTACTTCGGTGAAGTGAGGCGGGATGTGGCCCCAGTCGAGGACCAGGTGATGCTTGTTGTGGTCCGGGGTGCCGAGCATTTCGAAGTAGGGCGTCTGCGACGTGTCCGGCGGGAAGTTGAAGTCGTAGCGTCCGTTGATCAGCAGGAACGGCAGGGTGGTGCGGGCCAGGTAGTTCTGCAGGCGCATGTCTTCGGGCAAACGCCCGGCGCTGATCAGGCCGGCCGAAACGGCAATGGCGGCGTTGAAGCGTGGCTCCACGGCCAGTGCGTAAGGTGCACGGATGCCCCCGTAGCTGATGCCGTAAAGCAGTAAGCGATCGGTGTCGATGTCGGGGCGCGTTTCCAGGTAGTCGACGGTGCGGCGAAGGTCCTTGACCTGGTTGACAAGCAGGTTGCGTGCCGCGATGGGGCCGTTTGCCGTATTGTGCTTGCGCTCCAGGGTGCCCAGCAGGACCGGGTAGACCACGGCGCGGCCGCTGCGAACAAAAAATTCGATGTGATGCAGTCCGGCGATGCGGCTGGAGTCGAGCATGAGCACGTCTCCGGCCGGGTAGTAGACGACCGTCTGGTAGGGCGGCTCGACGTGGCGGGGCAGGAAGACCTGGGCGATGACACGTTCTCCCGGGTATCCGGCCGAAAAGCTCACCCACTCGCGGCGCCAGTCGCGGTGGTCATGATCGACCTCGTCGATGCGGGCTTCCAGCGGCAGGGGATCGTAGTCGAACTGGCGTGCGAGTATGGCGAAGGCGGCATCATCGACCGGGTCGGCCAGGTCGCGTTCGGGGAAGCGGACCTCGGCCAGGAGCTCATCGGTCATCGGTGATTCCTGAACGATCAGGCGTATGCCCGAACCGGGACGACGGTCCAGCGGATGGCGCGCCTCGGGATCGCGGAAACGATACTCGGTTTCCATCCAGGATCCGCCGAGAATGTGGTGGAGATCGCCGTCGGCATTCAGACACCACTCTGCGACGTTCCCGGCCATGTCGAGCGTGCCGTTGTGGCCGAGACCGTCGAGCGAGCCGACGGGCACGGTGCCGCGGCTGTTGAAGTTGCTGTGAACCAGGATGTCGGAGAATTGCTGAAGCTGTGGTGTGCCCAGTCCGGCGGCGCGATACCAGTGAAAGACGGTGGGTAGTTGCTTGCCGACGTACTCGGCGTAGGCGGCCGCTTCATACCAGCTCACACCTTCGACCGGATGCTCGCCCTGGCCCTCCGGGTAGGTGCCCATGGCCCAGGTCGCAGGGCCCGGCATGCCGGTGGTATCGACCAGGCGGGCGATGAGCTCATCGTGACTTAACTCCCGGCCGTTTTCATGAGCGGCATGGTGCCAGAACTCCGGTCTTCTGTAGCCGCCTTCGTCGATGAACTGACGATACTGTTCATTGGTGACTTCAAGCCGGTCGATCCAGAAGGCCGGGAGATCACGGGCCTGGTCGATGTAGGTGACGGGGCCGGCTTCGACGTGCACCATGCCTTCGGGTGCTGATTCCAGCGGGTGCAGGACGAAGGGTTGTGCCGCCGGCAGAACGCCCGGTGCGGATTCCAGTGTTCGATGACCGTCGAGCGAGACGCGAAAGCGCAGCATGGCAATCGGCAGGCGGGCTTCGGTAATGGGTGTGTGGCCCAGCGCAATCCAGTCCTGGTCGAGTTCACGGTAGCCCCTGACCTCGACCAGGGCGCCTTCGGGGTCGCTGGTCAGGTCCAGCGGCAGAGTCAGGTCCAGCCAGAGTTGTTCGAGAATCGGGTCGCGCCTGACGGTGTCTCGAATCTCGCGGGCACGGCGCCATGCCGTGGTCAGGTCGGTTTTCATCAGTTCCCTGATTTCCGGCACGGCCTCGCCATGCAGCCAGCGCCGGTCGGCCGCTTCCTTCCACCAAAGTAACGACATGGTCAGAAGAATCACCAGCGAGGCGGCAAGGCCCACCCAGAGAGCGGGAGATCGGGTGCTGGATGACTTCTCGACGGTACCCGTGCCGTTGCCGGACCCAAGCGCCGATTCGTCGACGATCTCGACCGGACAGACGATACGGTAACCGCGCCGGTGCAGGGTCTCGATGTAGCGCGGTGATTGTGCGCTGTCGCCCAGCGCATGACGTAGTTCGCTGATGGCCTGTGGCAGCACGTTCGCCGACAGTGCCGTGCGCCCCCACGCCTCGTCGAGCAGGGTATTGCGATCGAGCAGTTCGGGTGCATGCGAAAGCAGCACCTCGAGCAGCCTGAAGGTCTGGCGCCGGAGCATGATCGGGCCGGCCGGCCCGATGACTGAGCCGGATCGCGTGTCGAGGATGAAGTCGCCAAACCGGTATTCCATTTGCACTCACTTATAGCCGAGGTGGAGAATTCGGGCAACCGTCTGCGCCCGGGTTCGGACGCCGGCGTGATGGTCATGGGGGGTGCCGAGCGCGCGGGTAGGGGCTTTTGGGTTAGGCTTGTCCAGACCAACATCACTGAATGACCGGGTTTTAACCGGACATGTTTACAAGGAGACAAAATGAAAAAACTGTTACTGACTGGATTGCTGTGCGCTTCCGTTTCGCTGGCCTGGGCCAGCCCGCTCGACGAGTACTGGTCCAATCTCGAGAGCCTGTGTGGTAATGCCTACGAGGGTGAGCTGATTCAGCATCCGGAAGGCGAGACCGGTTTTGTCGGTCATCGGCTGGTGATGCATGTGCGTGATTGCAGCGAAGACCGCATCCGCATTCCGTTCGTGGTCGGCGATGATCTGTCGCGCACCTGGGTGTTGACGCGCAGCGATGATCGCATCGAGCTCAAGCATGACCACCGTCACGACGACGGCACACCGGAAGAAGCGACCATGTACGGCGGCACGACGACCAACGAGGGTCGCGCCAACGAACAATATTTCCCGGCCGACGAGGAAACCCGGGAGGTGATCGAGGCGGCGTTTTCCAATGTCTGGGTGATGCGCGTTTTTCCGGACGAGAAATTCACTTATGGCCTGTGGCGCCTGGGTACCCCGCGCATATTCCAGATCGATTTCGATCTGACCGAAACGGTCGAGCCGCCGCCGGCTCCGTGGGGATGGGAGGACTGAGCGATTGCTCATGATATCTTTCAATGGGGCGACGCCAGGTAATAGATGTCGCCTATTGGGATTGGTCTCTTCCACGAAAATGAAATTTGCTGCAGGGTGCGCCGCGTGTGTCCTGCAGCAATTTTCACTTCCGTATATGACTATAACTAATGCATTTTTTGCTTCGAATCCTTGTTTGAGATCCTGCTTCTGGTCTGCTAGGTTCCGGCGGTGTCGAATTTATCGGTACTGGGTGAATTTCAGAATCCAGCCTCGATGGATATCGACTCCCAACCCAAATCTGGAGCAGAAAAATGAAGAAGTTAAATACCGTTTGCCTTGCCTTGGTACTGAGTACCGCGGGGGCCGTGGCAAACAGTCCGCAACAGAGCGGTCAGGGAGACCGATTCCTTGACGTGATCGTTTCATTGAACGTGGATGCCGATTCGCATCCGGCCGCCGACAATCGCGCGGTTGCCGCAGAAGTGGCGCGTGATCACGGTGTGCGTGCCAACCGCACGTTTGGTACGGTGTTCGCCGGCTTTTCGGCCAGTGTTCCCGAGGCTGCCCTCCAGGGGCTGAAGAACGATCCCGTCGTCGATAGCATCAGTTATGACGGCACCGTTTCCACCTTCGGCGGTAACTGCCCGCACTGCGGCGGTAACGACGACGATGATGATGGCGGTGATGACGATACCAACCAGGAAGTCCCCTGGGGCATCGACCGGGTTGGTTCCCAGAACAACCCGAATACCGGTGCCGGCATCAGCGTTTACGTGCTGGATACCGGCATCGATGCCAGCCATGACGATCTTGCAGCCAACCTCGGCGAAGGTTACGCCGTCGAAATCTGCGAAGAAGGCGGCGGTGGCCCCGGCGGCGGTCCGTTTGCCGGCGGCGGCAATGATGATTGTCAGGCCGACTGGGATGACGATCAGGGTCACGGTACGCACGTGGCCGGCACCATCGGTGCGATCGACAATGATATCGATGTGGTCGGTGTCGCACCGGACGTCACGCTGCACGCGGTCAAGGTACTCGATAGCGGCGGTGGCGGTACTTTCGCCGGAATCATCGAGGGCATCGATTGGGTTGCCGAGCAGGCCATTGCCAAGGGCGAAGCAGTCGTTGCCAACATGAGCCTGGGGGGCGGCGGCTCCAAGGACGGTGAGTGCACCGACAGCGGATTCAGCGGTGACGACAACATGCACCGCGCCATCTGCAACGCCAAGAACGCCGGCGTGGTTTTTGTCGTGGCTGCGGGTAACGACGGCGCTGACGCCAGCGGCTCGGTACCGGCTGCCTACGACGATGCCGTGGTCACTGTCAGTGCCACCGAGGAAGGCGATGACTGGACAAGCTGGTCGAACTGGGGTGACGACGCCGCAGCCTGGACCAGCAACGACTCGGCGCCTGTAGCGATCGCCGCGCCGGGTGCCGACGTGCTGTCGACCGCCATGGGCGGTGGCACCGAGAGCCTGTCCGGCACCTCGATGGCCGCTCCGCACGTGGCCGGCGGCGCTGCACTGTTCCTGAACTCGAACCTGCAGTCCCAGGATGCCAGCGCGTTCCACAACACCCGGGCGGCGCTGCTCGATACGGCCGAGAATACCGATGGTTTCTCGAACACGAGCGGTAATCCGCATGATGAAGACTTCCTCGATGCGGGCAATCTCTGAATGCTTGATCGAGCCACGGTCCTGATGGCCGTGCAATGAAGTTGCAAAGTCGAAAGCCCGGTCTTCGGACCGGGCTTTCTTTTGCTCGGGCCGTTATACAATGCGATGCTGGTTCCAGCGGCAAAGCGTGGAAATGAAAGAAAGCCTCGAGGAAGTCATCGGCCTTTTGCAGCTCGAGCAACTGGAAGACAATCTCTTTCGCGGCGAGAGCCGGGATATTGGTGCGCCGCAGGTGTTCGGCGGCCAGATTCTCGGTCAGGCGCTGTCGGCTGCCCATCGCACCGTGGAGGGAAGGGCGCCGCATTCGCTGCATGCGTACTTTCTCCGCCCCGGCGATTTCCATTGCCCGGTGGTTTACCAGGTCGAGTGTTCGCGTGACGGCAAGAGCTACTCCAACCGGCGCGTGGTGGCCATCCAGCATGGCCGGCCCATCCTCAACCTGGCGGCCAGCTTTCATGCCGGCGAGCAGGGCTTCGACCACCAGGATGAAATGCCCGAGGTGGACGGCCCCGAAGGGTTGACCAGTTCCATCGAGATCCATGCCAGCATCATCGACCAGGTGCCCGAGAAGATGCGGCGGCTGCTGTCACACAAGCCACCGTTCGAGTTCCGGCCGGTCGAACCGCCGAAGTTCATCGAACCCGGGGTCCGACCGCCACGCAAGCACGTGTGGATGCGCGCCTGGGACCGTTTGCCCGACGACCCGGAGCTGCATCGCAACCTGCTGACCTACGTGTCGGACTACGAACTGCTGGGTACGGCCACGCTGCCGCACGAGCTGAACTTCACGTCCCGGGTCGTGCAGATGGCCAGCATCGACCACGCGCTGTGGTTTCATCGGCCGTTCCGCGTCGACGACTGGCTGCTTTATGCCTGCGACACACCGTCGAACTTCGGCGGACGCGGATTTGCCCGCGGCCAGATCTTCAACCAGTCGGGTGAGCTAATCGCCTCGGTCGCGCAGGAAGGTGTCGTGCGGCCCTGGGATCCCTCCAAGCGCAGCAAGAACAAGTAGTCACTCTCACTGGCTGCCGTCGCTATAGGGGAAATCGTCAGCCTCGAGGGTTTCGGTGTAGTCGCCGACGCGTTCGTGGGCGATGTCGGTACGATGGAAGCGGGCGATGTGGTACAGGGCATCGCCTTCATTGACCAGCGGCAGGTTGAGTTTGCCGATGACGATGCCGGAGAACGGTGCGATGATTTCGACTTCCGCTTCGCCGAACGGGTCGGAGACGACGCCCAGTGTTGTCTCATCCTTAGTGACACGGTCGCCGAGATTGATATAGGCGCGGAACAGCCCGCTCTGCGGTGCGCGCATCCAGTTGCTTGAGCGAGCGATGGCGGGTTCTCGCGGCGGCTTCTTGCGTGTTTTCGGCAACATGCCGAGCAGCCGCATGACGCGGATGATGCCTTCCACGCCGCCGCGAATGGAAAACTCGTCGAAGCGCAGGGCTTCACCGGCCTCGTAGAGCAGAATGGGGATATCGTAATCCTGTGCCGCGCTGCGCAGCGAGCCGTCGCGCAGCGCCGAGTTGAGGATCAGCGGCGTGCCGAAGGCGCGGGCCAGTTCCAGTGTCGGTTCATCGTCCAGGTTGGCGCGAATCTGGGGCAGGTTGCTGCGATGCACCGCACCGGTGTGCAGATCGATGCCATGCGTGGCCTGACTGGCAATCTCGGTCATGAACAGGTGGGCCACCCTCGCGGCCAGTGAACCCCTTTCCGACCCGGGGAAGCTGCGGTTGAGGTCGCGCCGGTCGGGAAAGTAACGCGACAGGCTGATGAAACCGTGCAGGTTGACGATGGGTACGGCGATCAGCGTGCCCCTGATTCGCTTCAATGCCGACACCTTGAGCAACCGCCGGATGATTTCGACGCCGTTGAGTTCGTCGCCGTGGATGGCCGCACTGACAAAGAGCACGGGTCCGGGTCGCTGGCCACAAAGGACCTGGACGGGCATGGTGGTGGGGGAATGGGTGTAGAGACGTCCGGCCTCAAGGTCGATGCTGCGCCGCTCGCCCGGTTCGACGGTGATGCCGCCGATGGTGATGGGCTTGTTGCGGGGTTTTTTCGGTGATGTAGTCAAGTTCAGTGCCGGGTTGTAAGGAGCTGGTTCGCAGGTTACTCCAGATCAGGTCGGGATTGCATCCGCCGGTGCAAACGGTCAGAATCGCGTCCCTTGTTGACTCTGGAGCAATTGAATGCGCAAGTTTCTAGTCGTGTCGCTGGCCGGCATGTGGGGGCTGGCCGGTGCCGCCCAGGCCTCGCCGGTGGACGAATACTGGTCCAATCTGATGTCGCTGTGCGGGCAGGCCTTCGAGGGAACACTGATGGCATCACCCGATGGCGATATGGAAGGCGACCGGCTGGTCATGCACGTGCGTGACTGCAACTCCGAGCAGATCCGGATTCCGTTCGTGGTCGGGGACAACCTGTCGCGCACCTGGGTGCTGGCACGAATGGGCGGTCGCATCATGCTGCGGCACGATCACCGTGACAGCGATGGCGAACCTGAAGAAATCACCCAGTATGGCGGTATCTCTCCCAACTACGGCAGCGCCAACGCCCAGATCTTTCCGGCCGACGACTTCACCCTGGACCGCATGCCCGACAACTACCCCAACGTCTGGGTGATGGAAGTCCACCCGGGCGAGAAGTTTGTCTACTACGTTCGCCGCCTGGTCACCGACCGCCATTACCACGTCGAGTTCGACCTGACCGAGCCGGTCGAGCCGCCACCGGCGCCCTGGGGTTGGGTTGATTGAGTAAGTCCTGGCACGAAACCGGCGATAGTAGCTATAATGGCCGGCTGTCTCCATTGAACGCCGGCCATTACATGAAGCTTCGCAATATCGCCATCATCGCCCACGTCGACCACGGCAAGACCACCCTGGTTGACCAGTTGCTGCGCCAGTCCGGCCAATTCGCCGCCCACGAGCGCCTTGAAGAGCGGGTGATGGACTCCGAGGACCAGGAGCGTGAGCGTGGCATCACCATCCTGTCGAAGAACACGGCGATCACCTGGCGCGATTGGCGGATCAACATCGTCGACACCCCGGGGCACGCCGATTTCGGCGGTGAGGTCGAGCGCGTGCTGTCCATGGTCGATTCCGTGCTCCTGCTGGTCGATGCGGTGGACGGCCCCATGCCGCAAACCCGCTTCGTGACGCAGAAGGCGTTCGACATGGGTTTTCGCCCCATCGTGGTGATCAACAAGGTCGACCGGCCGGGCGCGCGCCCGGACTGGGTGCTCAACCAGACCTTCGATTTGTTCGACAAGCTCGGCGCGACCGACGAGCAGCTCGATTTTCCGGTGATCTACGCCTCCGCGCTCAATGGCTATGCCGGTACCGAGCAGGACGTGAGCAGCGGCGACCTGGTGCCGCTATTCGAGACACTGGTCGAGCATGTGCCGGCCCCGGATGTCGATCCGGAGGGTCCGTTTCGCATGCAGGTCTCGACGCTGTCCTATTCCAGTTATGTCGGCCTGATCGGTATTGGTCGCATTCAGCG
>SKZJ01000171.1 GCA_007127425.1 Wenzhouxiangella sp. | reverse complement strand
TCCCGCTGGACGGTATTGGCATTTCGAGCGATGCGGCGGAATCGACTCCAAGGAGTGAGGGTGACAAGGTCATTAGTCTTGCTCTCCAAAACGCCCGCCATGGTCGGTTGTCATCATTAAATAGCACCCCATACAAGGAGGCATCGTGAGCGAAGCCGTTCTCGTCATCGGGGACTACCAGCAGACCATCGCCGTCGTCAGATCGCTTTCGCGTTCCGGACGCACGGTCATCATGGGCGAGCAGTCGCGCCGCGCGTTCGCCACGCTGTCTCGCCACACCCGAGACGTCTGGAAACACCCTGATCCACGTCAAACGACGGAGTTCGCAAATGCGCTCGACGAGTTCCTTGCGCAGCGCCACGATATCCGCTGGGTTTTTCCCGTCGGGGAATCTGACCTGCTTGCGCTCATCGCTTGCCGCGACCAGCGCACGCCCCGGGTCCAGAGGGCGATGCCGGCGCCGGCCGTCGTGCGGGCGTGCCTGGACAAACCCACCAGCTACGCACTCGCCGACGAACTGAATATCCCGCAAATGCAGAGTGGGACCGCCCAAAGCTTCCGCCAACTGCAGGAATTCGTCGCGAAAATAGGCACGCCAATCGTCGTCAAATGCCCGGATTCCACGCGCCTCATCGATGGCCGTAAAGCGTTGATCATCCGATCCGGCGACGCATTTGAACGCTCGCGTATGATGCTTGCGGCGGCCCGGTATCCCCTCATCGTTCAAGCCTGGTTCGACGGCGTGCGCCACAATTGCCAATTCGCCGCGAACGACGGACGAATCACTGCCTACTTCGAACAACGTGTTCTGCGCACCGACGTACCCGATGGAACAGGCAACGGCGTGGAAGGCATCTCTGTTGCGCCGTCACCTGATCTCTACGCATACTCCGCCGCGCTGGTCGAGCGCCTTGGGTATACCGGCGTCGGCTGTGCGCAATTCCTCGTCAACATCGAGACAGGGGAGTCGACTTACCTCGAGCTGAATCCACGGCTCGATGCAACGTGCGAACTTGCATATCGCTGTGGCATCGACCTGCCCAGGCTCGCCATCGAGCCAGCCGCCTCGGCGCCCGGCAGTTACCCGATTGGGCGGCGGTTCCATTGGTTGCTCGGTGACCTACGGGCGATGAACGCGCAAATCAAGTCAGGAGAACCGGCACGAAGTGCCATCAGCACCTCGATTCGAAAGGTGGCGGCGGCGCACTGGCAAGCGCACTACAAGCTCACTTGGGATTGGACCGACCCACTCCCGAGCCTGTTCATGTATGGCCATGCGTTCATTGTCGGCGGTCGCAATTACATCCACACTTCCGGTGCCGAAAACAGGTCTATCTGACATGCCACAATCACTACGGACAGTATTTATCGGATTCGGGTTCATTGTCTTGGCGCTATGCGTGCCGGTTGCCGCCAAGCTCATCTGGGACATTCCTCCAGCGGATATGCTGCGCGACACCGCAGCGGTGCTTGAAGGGCCCGCTTATGCCGGCATCCTCTCAACACTTGGCTTCCTGCTCTGGACGGCAGCGGCGACCATCTGCCTGTTCGTCGCCGCGGCACAGCCCTACGCTCGTGCGTTCTGGCTCTACGCGGCGACGATTACGCTGATCCTTCTCGCTGATGACTGGTTGATGCTGCATGAGAATGCTCACTACATCGGTGTCACTGAGCACGTCATCTACGGCGTTTATGCAATCGCCATGGCATACTACGTCGTCCGTTTCAGGCAGATCCTTTTACGCGCCGAGTACCTGCTACTGCTTGCGGCGTACGTTTGTTTTGCCGGGTCACTCGTGGTCGACGCCCTCGACGGCGTCGTTTACTTCCCCGGCTTCTATATCGTCGAGGACGGCTTCAAAATGTTCGGCATCATGGGTTGGCTGCTGTTCCACTGGCGCCTCGGCCTGTCATTCATGACTGAGCACACCGGTCGCGTCGCATCGCCGAGCGCCCGGAATAAGACACCCACGATCTGACGATGGCACCCGCATCACTCTGTCGCAATTACCCAGCACCGGCATCGGTCAGTGGGCGGTTTCCAGGGCTTTTTGCCTGCCGGATCTCCGCGGCCAGGGTCTGAAAATCGATGCGCTGAGTGGTATCCACGGTGAGGGTGCGAGGGGCTTCTTCGTCGCTGATGCCCTCCACCCGCTCGCGCTGTGTCTCAAGGACGGCCAGATCGGCTTCCGAGGGATCGCTCCCCTCCGCCTGGCGTTGCCGGATGCGGGATTCCAGGACGCTCAGCGGGGCATCAGCTTGGAGGATGGTGAAGCCCAGGTGGCTATCCTCGGCGAGCCGGCGGAATCGGTCTCGGGTGCTGCGCTGGAGGAAGGTGGCGTCGACGATGACGGTGTGGCCGGCACGGGCAATGACTCCAGCCAGGTCGGCGAGGCGCTGGTAGGTCTGCCGAGTGGCTTCGGCGGTGTAAATGCCGCCGTCCACCTCGGCACCGCTGTTGTCCATGGGGTCCAGCCCGAACAGACGCTTGCGTTCCACATCGGAGCGCAGGCGCAGCGCCGGCAGGGCCTCAATGAGGCCGTGGGCGAGGTGGCTCTTCCCGCTGGCCGACAGGCCCATGGTAATGATGATTCGGCCTTGCTTTGCATCGAGGCTCCTGCGGGCCAGTCTGATGTAATCGAGCGCGGCCTGCCTCTCGTCATCCGCTTCCCTGCTCTGTGGATGCTGACTGGCGCGAATCAGCCCTACCTTGGCGCGGATCATGGCGCGGTAGGCTTCGAAGAAACCCAGCAGCGGCACGGCATGATGGTCGCCGGCGCATTCCAGGTAGGCATTCAGCCAGCGGCTGGCCAGGTCCGGGCGGCCACGGTATTTGAGGTCCATGCTGAGGAAGGCGACTTCATTGGCGGTGTCGATCCAGCGAAAGTCCGGGTTGAACTCGATGCAATCGAAGGCCTGGATGCGCCCGTCGTGGAAGACCAGATTCCCCAGATGCAGGTCACCGTGGCATTCGCGCACGCAACCGTCCCGTTGGCGCGCGGCAAAATCGTCGGCCAGCTGCTGGAAACGGGCATCACTCAAGGCTTCCACTACCGAGGTCAAGCCCTGGTCCGCCTCAGGCAGCAGGCGGCGGCAATCACGGAAGTTGTCGGCGGCCATTGCATGGAGCTTATCGGAGTCGCCGTAACCGCTGTCCTTCTCGGCCCGGGGCGCGCCGTCATGAAAGACGGCAATGTCCCGGGCCAGGTGGTCCAGGGAATCTGCTGACAGGGTGCCGCGTAGCAGGCAGCGATCCAGGCGCTGCTCGTGGTCAAAGCGGCTCATCTGCACGGCATATTCGAAGGGCTCGCCCTCCCCGCCCATGCGGGGCGCCTCGGGCGAGCCCGTGATGCCCAGGACAC
>SKZJ01000006.1 GCA_007127425.1 Wenzhouxiangella sp. | reverse complement strand
TCGATTCGTTGACCGCGTAGCTGATCTCGGCAAGGCGGGTGATGGCGTCATCGGTGAACTCGACGTCCACGCCCTCGGTGGCCAGCAGCGCAATGTACTGCTCAGTCAGCGAGGCATCGGTCTCGGTGAGAATGCGCTTGAAGTCGTCGGCGGTCAGGGCCCGGAGTTCCACGCGGATAGGCAGCCGCCCCTGCAGCTCGGGCACCAGGTCCGAGGGCTTGGCGACGTGAAAGGCACCGGAAGCGATAAACAGCATGTGGTCCGTATTGACCGGACCGTAGCGGGTGTTGACGGTCGATCCCTCGACCAGGGGCAGCAAGTCGCGCTGCACGCCCTCGCGCGAGACTTCGCCGGACGATCCGCCCTCGGCACGGCGGGCGACCTTGTCGATTTCGTCGATGAACACGATGCCGTTTTCCTCGGCCATGCTCAATGCCTGCTGCTTGACCTCCTCGTCGTTGATCATGCGTGCGGCTTCCTGCTCGATCAGCAGCGGGATCGCGTCCTTGATCTTCATCCGCCGCTTCTGCTTGCGCTGGCCGGACATGTTGGAAAACATCTGCTGCAACTGGTTGGTCATTTCCTCCATGCCGGGCGGCGCCATGATCTCCACGCCCATGTTCTGGTCGACGTCGATCTCGATCTCGCGCTCGTTGAATTCGCCGTTGAGCAGCTTGGTGAACATCTTGCGCCGGGTCTCGGACTGGTTGTCGGCCGGTTCCTCTGGAGAGTTGTCGAAGCCGGTGGCCTGACGCTTCGGCAGCATGATGTCAACCACGCGCTCGACCGCCGCGTCCTCGGCGCGTGAGCGCACTTTGGACATGGCTTCGTCGCGTGCCATCTTGACGGCGGCCTCGACGAGGTCGCGCACGATGGCCTCCACGTCCTTGCCGACGTAGCCGACCTCGGTGAACTTGGTCGCCTCGACCTTGACGAAGGGAGCACGAGCCAACCTGGCCAGGCGACGGGCGATCTCGGTCTTGCCGACCCCGGTCGGGCCGATCATGAGGATGTTCTTGGGCGTGATCTCCTTGCGCAGCTTCTCATCGACCTGTATGCGCCGCCAGCGGTTTCTCAAGGCGATGGCGACGGCGCGCTTGGCGGCGGTCTGTCCGATGATGTGACGATCCAGTTCCTGGACGATTTCGCGTGGGGTCATCTGCGACATGTCGGTTTCCTTCAGGACGAGGCGCCGGATTCGATGTCCAGCGTCTCGACGGTGAAATTGTGGTTGGTGTAGATGCAGATTTCGCCGGCGATGGTCAGCGCCTCGCGGCAGACGGTCTCGGCATCGAGTTCGGTGTGGCGCAGCAGGGCACGGGCTGCCGACTGGGCGAAGGGACCTCCGGAACCGATGGCGATCAGGCCCTCCTCGGGCTCGATCACGTCGCCATTCCCGGAGATGATCAGCGAGGCCTCGTGGTCGGCCACGGCCAGCAGTGCCTCGAGACGACGCAGCATGCGGTCGGTTCGCCAGTCCTTGGCCAGCTCGACGGCGGCGCGGGTGAGATGGCCGGAGTGCATCTCCAGCTTGGATTCAAATCGTTCGAACAGGGTGAAGGCATCGGCCGTCGCCCCGGCGAAGCCGGCCAGAATCTGCTTCTTGTACAGGCGACGAACCTTTCGAGCGTTGGATTTCATCACCGTGTTGCCCAGCGAGACCTGGCCGTCACCGGCGATCACCACCTGGTTGCCGCGCCGAACCGACACGATGGTCGTTCCCCGATACTGTTCCATGGTTGTGGCTGCCTGTTGCGGGTTGAAAGTGCAACATGGGGACGAAGGGCGTGGAGGACAATCTTGGGGAGACGGGAGACGGGAGACGGGAGACGGAAGACGGAAGATGGAAGATGGAAGACGCCTGGTCCCTAACCAATTGGTGCCATGTCCACGATGCCGGCCAGGATCAGGGCGGCCAGGATCCAGACGTAGAAGGCAAAGATCTTGAGTTGGGCGCGGTAGAGCGTCCAGATGACGATTTTCAGCGACACGATGCCCACCAGCGCGGAGACGACGAAGCCAACCAGTAGCGCGCCGAGGCCGATGTCACCGAGCCCGGTGGTGGTGTTGAAGACCTCGCGGCCTTGCACCAGGGTGGCGGCCAGGATGGTCGGGATGGCGACGAAGAAGCTGTACTCGGCGGCCCAGCGGCGCTTGAGCCCGGCGAAAAGGCCGAAAACGATGGTCATTGCACTCCTCGACAGGCCCGGCGCCAGCGAAAAGCCCTGGGCGATGCCGATAATGGCGGCCGTGCCCCACCCGGTGTTTTTCAGCCCGCGCCTGCGTGGTTTCAGGCGGTCGGTCCAGAACAGCAGGATGCCGGTGCCGATCAGGGTCAGGGCGATAATCTGCGGGTTGGCGAACACCCATTCGAAAGAGGCCTTCAGCCCCAGCCCGACCAGCCCGGTGCACAGGACGGTGAACATCCCCAGCAGGAACAGGCGCAGGAATACGGCCGGTTTCCGGCGCCCGCCGGCGGCAGCCCAGTCGCGGGCATCCAGGGCACAATTGAAGCTAAAGCGGCTCAGTGAAGACCAGAACACCACCACAATCGATACCAGCGTGCCGACATGGACCACCAGGTTGAACAGGATCATCTCGGGGCTGGCCGGATCGGGTATATCGTACCCGCGTCCCAGCAGCCAGTGCTCGGTCAGCACCATGTGCGCGGTCGAGGAGACCGGCAGGAACATGAAGATGCCTTGAATAATGCCGAGAACGGCGGCGATCCAGAGTGCCATTGGGAAATGCGTGTGAAGTGTGAGGTGTGAAGTATGAAGTGTTAAGTGTTACGTGTTAAGTGTTACGTGTTACGGATGTCGTGCCGCCTGATCTCTGGCACCTGACCCCTAAATCCTAAAACCTAAAACCACCCCAACCACCTTAAACGCCTCCCCTTCTTCACACTTCACACTTAACACTTCACACTTAATTCTTCTTCTTCGCCCGCGGGTGCGTCTCGTCGTAGACCTTGGCCAGGTGCTGGAAGTCTAGGTGGGTGTAGATCTGGGTGGTGGCGAGGTTGGCGTGACCGAGCAGCTCCTGGACCGCGCGCAGGTCGCCGGAGGATTCAAGGATGTGGGAGGCGAAGGAGTGCCGGAGCTGGTGCGGGTGCACCCGCTGGTCGAGTCCCTGGCGCTCTGACCAGTAGGCGACGCGCTTCTGGATCGCCCTGACGCCCAGTGGCCGACCCTTGAGGCTGGTGAACACCCGTGGTTGGTCGACGCCGGCCACCGTGGCGTGGATGCGTCGCCACTTCGCCAGTGCCTTGAGGGCATGCCGGCCGACCGGCACCAGCCGTTCTCGCTGTCCCTTGCCCAGCACGCGAACCAGGCCTTCATTCATGTCGATTCGGTCCCAGGTCAGCCCG
>SKZJ01000004.1 GCA_007127425.1 Wenzhouxiangella sp. | reverse complement strand
TTCTGGATGTGGGTGGTCGCGCTGGTCGGCATGGCCACCAAGATGGCCGAGGCCACCCTGGGCCTGAAGTACCGCCACGTCGATCCCGACGGGCACGTTTCCGGCGGCGTTTTCTACTACATCGAGAAGGGCCTGGGCAGCCAGTGGAAGTGGCTGGCCGTCCTCTACGCCTTCTTCGCCGGCCTGGCTGCGTTCGGCATCGGCAACATGGTCCAGTCCAACACCCTGGCGCAGTCGGCGGCCACCGGCTTTGGCATCCCGACCTGGCTGACTGGTGTCGTGCTGGTCGTGCTGGTCGGTGCGGTCACCCTGGGCGGGATCAGTCGTATCGCTGCCACGGCGGAGAAGATTGTGCCGGTGATGGCGGTCGCCTACCTGGCCGGCTCGCTGGGCATCCTGGCGATTCACGTCACCGAGATCTGGGGTGCGCTGACCATGATCGTGCAGCACGCCTTCCAGCCGGCCTCGGCCGTTGGCGGCTTCGCGGGCGCCTCGGTGGCCATGGCGGTACGCTACGGCATTGCCCGCGGCATCTTTTCCAACGAGGCTGGACTGGGTTCGGCCTCCATCGTCCATGCCCAGGCCCGTAACAAGCCTTTTCGTCAGGGTTTCTGGGGCGTATGGGAAGTGTTCATCGACACGCTGGTGGTCTGCACCATGACCGCGCTGGTCATCCTGGTGACCGGGGTACTGGGGACCACGGACGAAACCGGCCAGGTGGTCACCGGTGCCGTGCTCACCAGCCAGGCCTTCACTCAGGGTCTGCCGGGGCTGGGGGGGTACGTGGTGCTGATCGCCATCATCTTCTTCGCCTACACCACCATGCTCACCTGGAACTTCTACGGCGAGAAGAGCTGGGAATACCTGTTCGGCCGTCGCGTGGTGCTGCCCTACCGGATTCTGTTTCTGGTGTTCGTCTATCTCGGCTCGGTGGGCGCGCTGGAGCTGATCTGGGATCTGGCCGATACCTTCAACGGCCTGATGGCCGCCCCCAACCTGGTTGCGCTGGTCCTGTTGGGCGGTGTGATGGCCAAGGAAAAACTGGATTACTTCAACCAGTTGCGTGACCGGACGCGTAACCGGGAAGACGACTGAATCCAATCAGTGCAGTGGCTTTGGGTACGGCCGGTCCGGCCGTGCCCGAGGCCGATGCCTTTGTAATCCGGGCGCTCTATCCGGGGGCTGGCCAGGCGGTTCCTATCCGCGCTTGAGGCGAATCAGCGAGGATATGTCGCCGCCGTTCGCGCCGGTCTCGATCAGGCGACCGTAGTCGGACAGGGCCTGGTCGACCACGGCGGATTCGAAGCCGGCTTCCGTGCACAGTGCCTGGCAAATGCGCAGGTCCTTGAGCAGCAGTTTCGGGTCGAAGCCGGTCTCGAAGGAGTCGGCGAGCATGGTCCGGCCGCGCTTGTCGAGGAACCAGTTGCCGGCCGCGCCGCCGGCGAGCAGTTCCAGCATATGCTCCTGCGGCAATTCCAGTTTCTCCATCAGTGCCAGCGATTCACAGACGGCCTCGGCGATGCCGGCGACCATCAACTGGTTGACCGCCTTGGCCGCCTGTCCGCAGCCGGACGGGCCGAGGTTGTGAATGACACGGGCGTAGCGTGCCATGACCGGGCGAACCTGCTGTAGTGCCCGGTCATCTCCCCCGGCCATGACAGCGAGCCGGCCGGCGATGGCGCCCTCCACGCCGCCGGTGACCGGGGCATCGATGAAGGCAACCCCCAGGTCCTCGAGCGCATCGGCCAGTTCGCGTGCGGTGGCGGGCGATACGGTGGAGTGGTCCACCACAACCTGGCCGGCGGCCAGGCTGGGTTCCAGTTGTTCGATGACCGCACGCAGGTCGTCGTCGGCGGACACGCAAATGAAGATGATATCGGCATCGACGGCCACCTGCGCCGGACCGGCGGCGGTGCGGATCGAGGGGTAATCGGCAATGAACCGCTCGGCGCGCTCCGGCGTGCGATTCCAGACGGTGGCCAGTTCGCCGCCGACGGCCAGATGACCTGCCATGGGTGCGCCCATGGCGCCCAGTCCGATCCATGTCGCTTTCATCGCTCAACTCTCCAGGTAGGTGTAGGCCGAAAGGCCTTCGGCCAGCAGGCGCTCCATGGCCTCGGCGTCGGTTTTGTCCAGGCCGGCGGCCGCCACGCGGGCCCGGCAGGCGGTCATCAGCGCTCGGGGGTCGTAACCGACCAGCTCCAGCAGCATGTCGGCGGAATCGCCGCTGCGTGCCTGCTCAAAGGTGAAGTGGCCGTTGTCGATACGCACATCGACGCTGTCGGTGTCGCCGAACAGGTTGTGGATGTCGCCCAGGGTTTCCTGGTAGGCACCGGCCATGAAAAAGCCGAGCAGGTAGGTTTCGTCCGCGGCAATACGGTGAACCGGCAGGGTGGGTTCGAGCAGGCCGCGGTCGACATACTGATCGATGCGACCATCGGAATCGCAGGTCAGGTCCTCGAGTACGGCGCGCTCGGTCGGCATCTCGTCGAGGCGTGATAGCGGCACGATGGGAAAGACCTGGTCGATGGCCCAGATGTCGGGCAACGACTGGAAGATCGACAGGTTGATGAAGTACTTGCTCGACAGCTGGTAGCGCACCCGGTCGCGCAGTTCGCGGTGGCGCCGGTGCTCGGGATCGAGGCGGTCGAACAGTGCCGCAAGGATGGCATTGAACAGCGGCTCGAGCCGGGCCCGATCATCCAGGCCCAGGTCGCCGTAAAGGAACAGGTTGCGGCCTTCCTCGAGCAGGTGTTCGGCCTCGAGGTAGCTTTCCTCGGGCTCGCGCCGGCCGACCTGCTCGAGGACGTCGACGAGGTTGCGAATCAGCGGGTGGTCCTCTTCGCCAACGTGGCCATCATCGCGTGCCAGGGTCTCGGTGGCGGTGACGTTGGCGACCAGCACGGCGTGATGCGCGGTCAGTGCACGGCCGGACTCGGAGACCAGGTCGGGCATGGGCAGCGCGCGTTCGCGGCACAACTCGGCGATGCCGCCGACAATGGCCTGTGCGTAAGCTTCCAGCGAGTAGTTCATCGAGCAGTAACTGCGTGTGCCGCCGCCCTCGTAGTCGACACCCAGCCCGCCGCCGATATCGATCAGCCGCACGTCGACGCCGGCCGCGCTCAATTCGGCGAAGTAGCGGCCGGCCTCGCGCACGCCGCGCTGGATATCGCGCAGGTTGGAGATCTGCGAACCCATATGGAAATGCAGCAGACCGAGCCATCCCAGACAGTCGGCCCGGCGCAGGTCGTCGACCAGCTTCAGCACCTGGCTGGCGGCCAGTCCGAACTTGGCGCGCTCGCCGCCGGTGTTCTGCCAATTGCCGGTTCCCAGCGAGGACAGGCGCAGGCGCACGCCCAGCAAGGGCTCGATACCCAGGCGCCGGG
>SKZJ01000164.1 GCA_007127425.1 Wenzhouxiangella sp. | reverse complement strand
TACCTGGTCGGCGATGCATCGACAAAATTCGGCATTCCACTGGTCTACGGTTCGGCAACCGGCATGGAAGCGCTGGTGACACTGTTCGTGCCGGGCCAGGGACCTTGCCTGCGCTGCCTGTTCCCCGAGGCACCGACCGGCTGGGTGCCCAATTGCGCCGAGGCCGGGGTGCTGGGCCCGCTGGTTGGTGCGGCCGGATGCGTGCAGGCCATGGAAGCCATCAAGTGGCTGGTCGGCAATGAACAGTCAGGACTGGAAAGCCTCAACGGCCGACTATGGACCATGGATGCCCGCGACATGAGCGTGCGCCGATTGGCCGTGCGGCGCCGGTCGGATTGTCCGGGCTGCTCGATCCCACCCGAGGCGATCACACTGCAAGCCCTGCCGGTACAGATTGCCGAAATCGACTTCGACGAGATCGAATCGCTGGACAACCCGGTGCTGATCGATGTTCGCGAAGCCGACGAATACCAGGCTGGACACCTGCCCGGCGCCATCAACCGACCACTGTCGGGGCTCAAGGCCGGCGAGTGCATCCTGCCCGAGTCGGGAGTGTGCGTCCTCTACTGCACCGTCGGCATGCGCAGCCGCGAAGCCATCCGCCTCAATCACTCGCCGCACGGACCAACACTCATCAACCTGCGGGGTGGCCTGCAGGCTGTATAAACTGGTGTGCCAATTTCAGGGTCTATCCGGATAAGGATGGTGTGGTGATGCATCGGGTGGCATCCGACCGCTCATGGCCTTGCCGGGTGTTCGGTTGGGGTGATGCTTTCAGATTCTGGGGCGTTGGGGTCGGTAACGTCTGTTTGCTGCTGGTGGAAGCTTTGGCGGCTTTGATCGGAATGCTGGAGTGGGTGAGGGTGTCGAAAGAGTTCAGTGTCCACTGCCGTCACCCGGCAAAACCATGATCGGTCAAATACCACCCGCTGCGATAGTAAGGAGGAAATGGAAAGTCGGGGCAAAGCACAGTCTTTCCCATCCTTCAACCTCCTCCCAACCGTCAAGTGACGAGTGGGGTTGACCGGGGCCGACTGTGAGGTAACGGCGGCGGGCACAGACCTATCAGTGCTCACTCGCCCCTACGTCCAACTAACAGCACGAAACCCCCACCTGGCCAGATGCCATTCAATGGCACCCGGACTCCCGGGAACCGGAAAGATCGACCAGGTCGATGACCTCACAGCCGGCACCGGGCAACGCCGCTCGGCACCCGGCCCCCTAACCTCCACCTGGCAATCTCGGTGTGAATGAATCTGCCCGGTTGATCTCCGGATTTCCCGCTTAATGCCTGATTCGGCCAAAGTTGTGTCGCGAAGTCCGGATATAGCCCAATTTTTTGCAAGTTCCGGATATAGAGTTTCCTTATTACCTACGTTTCTCAGCCATCGGTTGGAGGGCCTTGTGCATCAGACCGAGCACAACCCCGAAAGCATGGCTGAGACTCATACGTAATCAGGTAGAGCTATTTCAGTGTTCGTTTAGTCGTGGCAGCAGTGAAACGAAATTGCAGGGCGTGGTGCGGTTATCCAGTTGCGCCTTGAGAATCCGGTTCCAGGCGGTACGGCAGGCACCGGTCGAGCCCGGCAGGCCAAACACCAGCGTGGCATTGGCCACCCCGCCAAAAGCGCGTGACTGGATGGTCGATGTGCCGATTTCCTCCAGTGAAAAATAGCGGAAAAGCTCGCCGAAACCAGGAATGTCGCGAACCAGTAGCGGCGCTATGGCCTCCGGCGTATTGTCTCGCCCGGTCACTCCCGTGCCGCCGGTAATCAATACGCAATCAACATTCTCATCGGCGATCCAGACCGAGACAACGGCCCGCAGGCGAAAGATATTGTCCGGCACCAGCTCGCGCTCGACGAGTTCATGGCCGTCTTCCTGCAACAGCGCCTGCAAGGTATCGCCCGAGGTGTCATTGGCCCGGGTGCGGGAATCGGAAACGGTCAGTACCGCGATCTTTAGCGGTCTGAATGCTTTTTCATCGCTACAACCGGTGCGACTCATGAACCATGCTCCTCATTGCTATCGATACCATTTCGACGTTACCACGCTCCATTACATAGCGGAATTGTCCCCAGATCGCCAGCGAATTTGCTTGACGGAGGTCAATTGTCGCTACCTCAACGATTCGGGCGAGTGTGGATTATGACTCAGATGCTGAAAAACAGCATCAGCAGGACGGCGAACAGCAGGGCATAGCCGGCTGTCATGCCCAGCAACGGGTTGAGGGCTGTTCCTTCGGACTGGTGCAGGCGACGGTTGAGCAGCAGTGCCGCGATCACGACGACGACCCAGACCAGCCACAGCCAGGCCCCGGATCCGAGCGGCATGCTGATCAGCACGGGCAACCCGGTCAGCCCGGCAAACAGCCAGAGCGTATGCTTTCGCCCCAGGCGGGCCGGCAGGGTCATCTTGCCGGCTCTTGCATCGGTAAAACGGTCACGCAGATTGTTGACCACCATGATGGCGGCCACCGGCAGGCCGACCAGCACGCCGGCCAAGATCGCTTGGTTTGTAATCGGGCTGCCATGGGCCAGCAGGCTGCCCAGCACGGCCACCGGGCCGAAGAATATCCAGACCACCAGCTCGCCCAGGCCAAAGTTGGCATAAGGTCGAGCCCCGCCACTGTAACCCAGCACGGCCAGCAAGGCCGCAGCGCCCAGCAGCCACAGCATCCAGTGACCGTGAATGATCAGCCACAGGCCGGTCAGGGCGGCAACGGCCAGGACCAGGCACAGGCCCGCGGCCAGCGCCCGGGCGCTGAGCCGCCCCGAATGCATGGCCCGGACCGGCCCCAGGCGGTCGTCCTGATCGACGCCGGACAAGCCATCGAAAAGGTCGTTGGCCAGGTTGACGGCAATCTGCAGGGCCAGGCCACAGACCAGGCAAAGAACGGCAGTCGACCAGGCAAAGTAATCGGCTTCAACCAGCACCTGTCCCAGCAACACCGGCCCGATCACCGCCGGCAAGGTGCGCGGTCGCGCGGCCTGCAACCAGGCACTGGCCACACCCACGGGTCCGCCGGCGCTTCCCTGTCGAGACTGGACGAGTTCCGAATCACTCATGGTTCAGCAGATTCTCGGCAAGGGGTCGTCTTCGAGTTCATCAATCAGGCGCTGGCCACCCAGGCCGGTGGTCAGCATCACCGGGCCCTTCTGGTCGCCTACGGTGCCAATCACGGCCGCGGCTGGAGCCACGCCACTGTCATGCAACTCGGCCACGGCGGCATCGGCCTGGTCAGCGGAAATCACCGCGACCACCCTTCCCTCGCAAGCCAGGTAGAGTGGATCGTAACCGAGCAACTCGCAGACTGCCGAAACCGGCTCGCTCAAGGGGATGGAGGATTCATTCAATGCCAACCCAAGTCCGGTTTCACGGGCCAGGTCCAGGACCACCGTGGCCAG
>SKZJ01000279.1 GCA_007127425.1 Wenzhouxiangella sp. | reverse complement strand
TCACTACAATGTGCCCGCTTCGGGCAACCCTTGTTCAACTGAGGAAACCACCAATGAGCAGCATTGAAGAACGAGTCAAGAAAATCGTGATCGAGCAGCTGGGCGTCAAGGAAGAAGAAGTGACCGCCAGCGCCTCCTTTGTCGACGACCTCGGCGCCGATTCCCTGGATACGGTCGAGCTGGTCATGGCTCTCGAGGAAGAGTTCGAGTGCGAGATTCCCGACGAAGAGGCCGAGAAGATCACCAGCGTTCAGCAGGCGATCGACTACATCAAGGCCAACGTCGACAAGTAACTTTCGTTATGAACCAGGTCTGTTCACATCGACTTCGCTTGCGAGGTGATGCCCATGCGTGGTGAACGTCGTATCGTCATGACCGGGCTGGGCTGCATCTCGCCGGTGGGCAATGATGTGCCCTCCGCCTGGGAAGCGGTGACCAATGGTCGCAGCGGCATCGGGCCGCTGCAGGCTTTCGATCCGGAGCGTTTCTCGGCCAAGATTGCCGGTGAAATCAAGGATTTCGAGGTCAGCGACTATCTCAGCGCCAAGGAGTCCCGCAAGTCCGACCCCTTCATCCATTACGGCATGGCGGCGGCCATTCAGGCAATCTCCGATGCCGGGCTGAAGGAGCATCCGGACCATGCCGATCGCTACGGTCTTGCGATCGGGTCAGGGATCGGCGGTATCTCGAACATCGAGCAGACCTACCAGACCTATCTCGACAGCGGCCCGCGAAGAATCTCGCCATTTTTCGTGCCCGGCGTGATCATCAACATGATCTCCGGCAACATCTCGATCCGCTACGGCTTCAAGGGACCGAACATTTCCATTGTCACGGCCTGTACGACGGCAACGCACAATATCGGTGACGCCGCGCGCATGATTGCTTACGGCGATGCTGACGTGATGGTGGCCGGTGGTGCCGAGTATGCGACCACGCCCACTGCCTATGGCGGGTTCACGGCGGCACGAGCCCTGTCGACACGTAGCGACGACCCGACCAAGGCAAGTCGTCCCTGGGATGTCGGTCGGGACGGTTTCGTGCTCAGCAACGGTGCCGCCGTGGTGGTGCTCGAGGAACTGGAGCATGCTCGTCAACGCGGCGCCCGGATCTATGCCGAGGTGGCTGGTTACGGAATGAGTGGCGATGCCTATCACATCACCTCGCCGCCGGAAGGCGGGGAGGGGGCAGCACGGTGCATGGTCAGCGCCATGCGTGATGCCGGCATCAATGCTGACGAGGTCGATTACATCAACGCCCACGGTACCTCGACCCAGGTCGGCGACCTGGCCGAATGCGACGCCGTGCGTTCCGCGATGGGCGACCATGCCGGCAAGGTGATGATGAGCTCGACCAAGTCGATGACCGGCCACCTGCTGGGTGCTGCCGGCGGTATCGAGGCCATCTTTACCGCGTTGGCGTTGGAACGGGGCGTCATCCCGCCGACCATCAACCTCGACGAGGTCGATGAAGGCTGTCGGGATATCGACCTCGTGCCGCATGAGGCTCGTGAGAAGCCTATCCGAGTCGCCCTGAGCAATTCCTTCGGGTTCGGCGGAACCAACGGCACGCTGGCACTGAAGCGTTTCGAATGATGCTCCTTGGCGTCGGCAGCCGGTTGGCCGGCTGTCGCGCGGGTCAATCCGGGTCGTGGTGAAACAGCCCTTTATCAAGCGCCGGCTCACGGCAGTCCCATCCCTGCTGTCAATTCATCAGGGTCGGCCGGATGGCTGGCCGTTCCTTCTGGCCAGTTCCGCCTCGGCGGAAAGCCTGGGGCGCTGGTCCATGTTGCTGCGTGCAGATGAAGAACAACTGGCCCTGTGGCCGGGGCGTGATCAACCCGATGGTCCCGGTGATGGCGATACCTTTCTCGGTCGTCTGCACTCCTGGTCAAGTTCCTGTCAAGGTGAACCGGACAACGAGCTGCCGTTCGTCGGTGGCTGGTTCGTCTACCTGGGCTATGAACTGGTCGGCGAAATTGAACCCACGCTTCGTTTGCCGCCGGCCGAGGACGGCTTGCCGACGGCGTTGGCCCGGCGCTGCCGTGCGGCGATTCTCCAGGATCACCGCGAGCAGGAGTTCTGGCTCGTCGCCGAAAGCGAGAACGTGTTCGACCGGGCCATGGAAGAGATCGAGAGCATACCTGCCGCCAGGCCGGCGCCTCCGGTACCGTCTTTGCGCATGACCGTCGATCCGGGCGAGGACTTCACTGATGGCGTGAGGCGCATTCGTCAATGGATCGTCGACGGCGATGTCTTCCAGGTCAACCTGTCTCGGGCCTGGCATGCCGATAGCACGGAAACCATTGATCCGGTCGCCATTTACGCGGCGCTGGCCGAAGCCAACCCGGCACCGTTTGCCGCATTGGCGCGCTTGCCGGGCGGCACCGTGATCAGTTCCTCGCCCGAACGCCTGGTCGAAGTGCGCGGCCGTTGCGTCCAGACCCGGCCGATTGCCGGCACCCGTCCGCGCGGCAGCTCCACCGGCCTGGACGAATCGCTGTCGCAGGAACTGGTGTCGCACCCCAAGGAGCGCGCCGAGCACATCATGCTCATCGATCTCGAGCGCAACGACCTGGGGCGGGTGTGCGAGACCGGCAGTGTTGAAGTCGACGAGTTGATGGTCATCGAAAGCTATGCCCATGTTCACCACATTGTCTCCAACGTGCGTGGACGACTGCGCGAGGGTCTGCATCCGGACGATGGCATCGCCGCGGTTTTTCCGGGCGGAACGATTACCGGCTGTCCCAAGGTCCGCTGCATGGAGATCATCGCCGAGCTGGAGGGCAGGGGACGAAGTTTCTATACCGGCGCACTGGGTTATCTCGGGCGCGACGGCAGCCTGGATCTGAATATCCTGATCCGGTCGATGCTGGTCAGCGGCAACGGGCTGTCCTTCCGCACCGGTGCCGGTATCGTGTCCGACTCCGAGCCCGACGCCGAACTGGCCGAGACGGAGGCCAAGGCACGCGGCCTGCTGCGGGCGCTGAAGCATGGTTGAGATGCTTGTCGATGGCCAACCCGGCGAATCGATCCCGGCCGACGACCGGGGATTTCTCTACGGCGACCTGCTGTTCGAAACCATCGCGTTTCATGACGGCCAGGCGCCCCTGTGGGCATGGCACTGGCGTCGTCTGCGTGCCGGCTGTGAACGACTCGGCCTGACGGCTCCGGCCGAAGACCTGTTGCTGGAGGAATGTCGGCGGGTTGCCGTCGGCAAGCGTTGCGTGGTCCGCGCAACCCTCACCCGCGGCAGTGGGGGACGAGCCTACGAGCCGCCAGTCGAACCCGCCTGCCGACGCATCGTGCAGCGTCGGGCCTGGCCGTCCGACGCCGATCGGTTCCGGCAGGAAGGAATGCGCCTGGTAACCAGCCCCGTGCGACTGGCAAGCGGATCAGTGATCGCAGGTCTGAAACATGGCAATCGCCTTGAGCAGGTGCTGGCCGCGCGCCACTGCGCTGAACTGGGAGCCGACGAAGCGTTGCTTTACGATGCGGGCGATCGGCTGGTCGAGGCCATCGCATCCAACCTGGTCATCGTGGTCGACGGTCGGGCACTGACGCCGTCGACGGACAGCGCCGGGGTCAGCGGTGTCGGCCTGGCCTGGCTGTGTGATCAGCCCGGCGTGGCGCTGGAAACGGTGGAACTCACGGCTCGGGAAGTGGACCGGGCCGACGAGATCATGGTGATAAACTCGGTGGCCGGGATACGGCCGGTCACGGCCGTGGATGATCATCATTTTGCCATCGGCGCGACCTGTCGTGCCTGGCAAGACTTGTGGGATGCGGGAGTCGAAATCTAGGATGCGCGTGATTGCGTGGATACTGCTGCTGTTGCTGACCGCTGGCCTTGCAGCCGGCTTGTGGTTCTATCAGGAGTGGCAACGATTTGGCGAGCAGTCGATCCACCGGGGTGGCCCGATGGTGTTGTGGCTGGCGCCTGGCACCAGTTTTACCGCAACGGTGCGTCAGCTCGAAACCCTGGGCACGACCCGCGCCGACTGGCGCTGGCGCCTGTTGGGGCGTTTGTACGCACCGCAGTTGAAGGCCGGTGAATACCTGATCGAGCCGGGTACGACGGTGCTGGAGCTGATCGACCGGATAGAGCGGGGTGAAGTACGCAGCCACCGTTTCACTATCGTCGAGGGGTGGACGTTCGCCGAGCTTCGGCAGCGGCTCGCGTCGGACCCGAGGATTCGCCCGGTGTCGCGCGACCAGAGTGAAGACGAATTGATGGCCCGGTTGGGTTGCGACGACTGCTATGCCGAGGGGCGCTTCCTCCCCGAGACCTATTTCTTCGTCCGCGGCACGTCCGACCTGGAAATACTTGCGCGTGCCCATCAGGCGATGAACCGGGCGCTGGACGAGGTCTGGGCATCCCGCCAGTCCGACCTGCCGCTGGACGAACCGAACGAACTGCTGGTACTGGCTTCGATCGTTGAGCGCGAAACCGGCCAGGCCAGTGAGCGGGCAAGGGTGGCCGGTGTTTTCGTGCGCCGTTTGCAGATCGGCATGCGTCTGCAGACCGACCCGACCGTGGTCTACGGTCTGGGCGATGATTTTGACGGTCGGATTCGCCGTGTCCACCTGCGAACCGACCATCCGTGGAATACCTATACCCGCCACGGACTGCCGCCGACACCCATTGCCCTCCCGGGCAGGGCGGCACTCGAGGCAACCGCGCATCCGGCCGAGGGGACGGCACTGTATTTCGTGTCGCGTGGCGACGGTACCCACCAGTTTTCGGACACCCTGGCTGAACACAATGCCGCGGTTGATCGCTACATCCGGGGGCGCCGCTGATGGGCGGTTACTTCATCTCCCTGGAAGGCGGCGAAGGTGCGGGTAAGTCGACCGCGCTGGGCACCATTCGCGACTGGTTGCAGTCGCGGCAAAAGGAATTCGTGCTCACCCGGGAGCCGGGCGGCACGCCGCCGGCCGAACGCATCCGTGAGTTGCTGCTCGATCCGGCCACCGGTGAACTGGCGCCACTGACCGAGCTGTTGTTGATGTTCGCCGCCCGCAACGAGAACCTCGAACGCGTCATCCGGCCGGCCCTGGCCGCCGGCAAGATCGTGGTGTGCGACCGTTTCACCGATGCGAGCATGGCGTACCAGGGTGCCGGGCGCGGCCTGGGTCGCGAACCGGTCGAACGCCTCGCCGCGCTGGTCCACGGTGACCTGTTTCCCGACCTGACCTTGCTGCTCGATGTGCCGGTCGACATCGGGTTGGAGCGCATCAGTACCCGCTCCGAGGGCCCCGACCGCTTCGAGCAGACACGTCCCGAATTCCTCGAGCGTGTACGCCAGGGTTACCTGGAGCAGGCCCGTCGTGACCCGGACCGATTCGCAGTGATCGACGCCACCGCCGGGCTCGAACAGGTCGGCGACGAGATACGCGCCGTGCTGGAGGAACGTCTGACATGAGCTTGCCGTGGCTCGAAGAGCACAAGAATGCCTTGAACGAACGGCTGGAAGCCGGGCGGCTGGGACACGCGCCACTCATCCAGGGGCCGGAAGGCGTCGGCAAGCGGGAGTTGGCGCGCTGGTTGGCCGAGCGCATGCTCTGCCTGGACCCGAAGGGCCGTGAACCTTGCGGGCAGTGTCGGGCCTGCGAGCTGATGGCCTCCGGTACGCACCCTGATTTTTTCGGCATCGACATTCCCGAAGACCGCAAGAGCATCCCGGTCGACAGCATTCGTGGGCTGATCGAGAAGATGCAGCTCACGCCGAGTGTCGGTGCAGCAAGAGTCGGCTTGTTTGTCGACGCGGATGCGATGAATCGCAATGCCGCCAACGCCCTGCTCAAGACCCTTGAAGAGCCGTCGCCGGGCGCCTGGCTGGTGCTGTGCAGCGACCAGCCGGCCAGCCTGCCGGCCACCATTCGCAGTCGTTGCCAGAAGCTGGCCTTGAGGCCGCCGCCGCTCGATATTGCCGGCCAATGGTTGGCAGAGGTGTGCGGCGAGGTTGACGAACCCAGCCGCAGGGCGGCACTGGTGCTGGCCGGTGGCGCGCCGCTGGCGGCCCGTGCCATGCTCGAGCACGGAGAGTTCGAACGGGGCCTGACCATCCTCGAGACACTCGTCGAACCGGCTGCCGATCGTCGCTCGAGCAAGCTGCTCGAAGACTGGCAGCAGGATGCGATCGGAACCTGGCAATGGCTGGCACGGTGGCTGGCGCTGATGATGAACCGGGTGCGCGGCGTTGCTTCGGCCGACCTGCCGATGGCTGACCGGCTGCCCGCCGACCTTCCACCCGAACACTTGGCACGCTTGTGGGAACAGGCCCTGCAGGGGCGGCTTGGGGCCAGCGCCGGTTCAGTGCGCCAGGACCTCAGCCTCGGCAAATGGCTGCTAGAATGGGAAGCACTGATGGAGTCTCGGAGCCGGCGCTGATGGCACAGAAAGGAATTCTTTCCTACAACGTCAAGGATAAGCAGGAGTTGTACGCGGCCTACATGCCGTTCTTGATCAACGGCGGCCTGTTCGTGCCGACGCGCAAGAGTTTCGGTCTCGGGGACGAGGTCCTGATCCTGCTCGGCTTGATGGACGAGGAACGAATCGCCATTCCCGGGAAGGTCGCCTGGCTGACCCCGCCCGGGAGCCAGCACAGCATCAACAGCGGTGTCGGCGTGCAGTTTTCCGACTCGGCCGAGGGCAAACAGGCCCAGAGCACCATCGTCACCCACCTTGCCGGCATGCTCGACAGCGATCGCCCGACAAGAACCCTCTGATTCAATCGGGGCGGGTCGGTTGAAATGACCGGGCCCAGCGCTACATTTACAGATCCGCGATCAGCTCGATCGTCCGGTCGAGGGCTTCCATGGGCGTGTAGAAGTGCGGCGACAGCCGCAGATGGGAGCCACGCACGGCTGCGTGCACTCCCTCGCCTGCCAGCCTCCTGAGTATCTCGGTGGAAGCGCGCCGCGCATGGCTGAAGCTGATGATGCCGGCACGTCGTCGCGGATCGGCCGGCGTACCGATCTCGACGCCATCGATGGCTTTGAGCGAACGATACAGATGATCCACCCGTTCTCCCAGGGCCCGGGCGATTCGGTCCGGGCCGGTATCGAGGATCAGGGTGACGGAGGCATTCAGGGCATGAATGCCGGCCATGTTCAGTGTGCCGATTTCGAAGCGTCGCGCACCGGCTGCCGGCTGCCAGTCGGCCTTGTCGAAATCAAACGGCTTCGGGCAACTGCGCCAGCCCTGCCGGCTTGTCTGCAATTGCTCCATGGCATCAGCACGTGCCCAGAAGAACCCGATGCCTTCGGGGCAAAGCAGCCACTTGTGGGCGCCACAGGCCAGGAAGTCGACCCCCGCGCCGACGGGATCGAGCGGGAAGGCACCGACCTGCTGGATGGCATCGACGCACAGCAGGGTACCGTGACGGCGGCAGGCCCTTCCGAGTCGTTCGAGGTCGAGCCGGGTGCCGTCGTCGTATCGGACCGCCGACACGCTCAAAACCCGGGTGCGATCTGTCAGTGCCGCCGTCAATGCCGTTTCCGGGTCCTCGCGGGGCAGGTCGATTTCCACCACATCGATGCCCTTGCTGCGCAATGCGATCCACGGCAGGCGGTTGGACGGAAACTCGCCGGACGGGATCACGACCCGGTCGCCTGCGCGCCAGTCGAGACCGCCTGCGACCAGGTTGAGGCCCGCCGAGGTGTTCTCGACCAGGGCGATCTCGTCGCTGTCGACATGGCCGAGGAGGGCAGCCAGGCCGTCTCGCAGTTCGTTCTCGACTTTCAACCAGTCACGATAGCCGCGTGGGCCGTGACTGGCATTGTCGGCAACGAAACGTTCCAGCGCCTCGATGACCACTCGCGGCCAGGGCGAAATGGCGGCATGATTCAGCCAGGTTTCCCGCCCGAGCGTCGGATACTGCTCGATCAAGTCGGCTTCACTGGCGGTCTCGAAACTCATATGGGTTACTCTCGATTCGCGTTCACAGCATTGCTCGTTCCGCATACTACCGGATGAACAACCGCGCCATCATTCATGTCGACATGGACGCTTTCTACGCCAGCGTGGAGCAGCGCGATGACCCCGCATTGCGCGGTCGGCCGGTGATGGTCGGCGGAAGCAGTCGGCGCGGGGTCGTGGCGGCGTCCAGTTACGAGGCGCGCCAGTTCGGGGTGCGATCGGCAATGCCGGCGGCAAGAGCGCGACGGCTGTGTCCGTCCGGCGTGTTCGTGGCGCCTCGATTCGAGCGCTACCGGGAGGTCTCGGCCGGGATCTTCACTATCTTCCGCAGTTGGACCGAGCTGGTCGAGGGGCTCAGCCTGGATGAAGCCTTTCTCGATGTCACCGACGCGGTGGCGGCCGGTCAACCGGTCCGGGCCATCGGACTGGACATCAAGCGACGTATTGCCGAGGAATTCGGCCTGACCGCCTCGGTCGGTATGGCCCACAACAAGCTGCTGGCCAAGATCGCTTCCGATTACGACAAGCCCGACGGACTGTTTCTTATCGAGGCCGGGGCGGTTCAGCGTTATCTCGATCCGTTGCCGGTGCAGCGCATCTGGGGTATCGGGCCGCGCAGTGCCGAGCGCCTGAACGACGCCGGTATTTATACCGCGGGGCAATTGCGGAAGACCGGAATCGACGTACTGGAACGCATTTTCGGGGAGCAGGGCAATGACCTGCGCCTGCGCGCGGCCGGAATCGACGAGCGGGTCGTGAATCCCGAACGAGAGCGTCGCTCGGTCAGCCAGGAGAGCACGCTCGGGGAAAACCTGCACCGCCTTGAAGACATCGAGTCGTTGATCGAAAGCCAGTCGGTGAAGGTGGCTGCAAGGCTGGCGGAGAAGGGCTTTTACGGTCGCACGGTCACGCTCAAGTTGCGCTCGGGCAGTTTTTCCACCTTTACCCGAAGCCAGTCACTGGCGGGTTATACACGCTCGGCCCGGGTGATTGCCGCCACCGCATGCACGATGCTGAAGCGCTGGGCCGACTGGCGGACGGAGTTTTCCGTCCGCCTGGTCGGGGTCGGGGTGTCGGGTTTGTCCGAGCACCCCGATGAGACTGAAGTCCTCGAGTGACTCAGTCTTCCGAACTTTTCGGGTCGCCGTGCTGGTCGCGCAATTCCCGGCGCAGGATCTTGCCGACGTTGGTCTTGGGCAACTCATCCACGAACTCGACGTATTTCGGCACCTTGTAGCCGGTCAGTTCCTTGCGGCAGTAATCGCGCAGTTCCTTGACGGTGAGCGAATCGTCCTTGCGCACGACCACCACCTTGACCACTTCGCCCGATTTCTCGTCGGGTGCACCGATCGCACCGACTTCCAGCACCTTCGGGTGCGCGGCCACCACGTCCTCGACCTCGTTGGGATAGACATTGAAGCCGGAGACGAGAATCATGTCCTTCTTGCGATCGACGATATAGAAAAACCCCTTCTCGTCCATCTTGGCCATGTCGCCGGTCTTGAGCCAGCCCTCGTCGTCGAGCACCTTGGCGGTTTCCTCCGGACGGTTCCAGTACCCCTTCATCACCTGTGGGCCCTTGACGCACAACTCACCGGTTTCGCCCACCGGCAAGGGCTCACCCTCGCTGTCGATGACACGGCACTCGGTCGAGGAGATCGGCAGGCCGATGGCACCGTTGTAGTCCTCCAGCGTCATCGGGTTGATGCAGGCGGCCGGGGAGGTTTCCGTCAGCCCGTAGGCCTCGATCAGGGGCGTACCGGTCGCCTTCTTCCAGCGCTCGGCGACTGAGCGCTGCACGGCCATGCCGCCACCCAGTGTCATGCGCAGGCTGGAGAAGTCCAGATCGTCGAAACCCGGTGTGTTGAGCAGGCCGTTGAACAGGGTGTTGACGCCGGTGATCGAGGTGAACTTGTGCTTGCCCAGTTCCTTGACGAATCCCGGCATGTCGCGCGGATTGGTAATGAACACGTTCTTGCCGCCGAACTTCATGAAGACCAGGCAGTTCGCAGTCAGCGCAAAGATGTGATACAGGGGCAGGGCCGTGATGATCACTTCTTCGCCAACGACGATCTTGTCGCCCATCCAGGCCGATGCCTGCTGCATGTTCGCGACCATGTTGCCGTGGGTCAGCATCGCACCCTTGGAGACACCGGTAGTGCCGCCGGTGTACTGGAGAAAGGCAAGATCGTCATGGTCCAGGCTGACCGGGTCGAACTGCTCCGAGGCGCCCTGGGCCAGGACGGACTTGAACGCCATGGTGTCGGGGAGGCTGTAGCTGGGCACCATTTTCTTGATATGGCGCAGGACGAAGTTCATGACTGCACCCTTGGGGAACCCGATCATGTCGCCCATGGAGGTCAGGACCACGTGCTCGACCTGGGTGTCGTCGATCACCGCCTCGAGCACGCTGGCGAAGTTCTCCATGATCACGATCGCCTTGGCGCCGGAATCATTGAGCTGGTGCTTGAGCTCACGGGCGGTATAGAGCGGATTGGTGTTGACCACAACCAGCCCGGCGCGGAGGGCACCGAACAGAGCGATCGGGTACTGCAGCACGTTGGGCAGCATGATGGCGATGCGATCGCCCTTTTTCAGTCCCAGCGCCTGCATGCGGGCGGCAAAGGCCGCGCTGTATCGGTCTACCTGGCCGTAGGTCAACTCGGCACCGAAATTGACGTAGGCCGACTTGTCGCTGTACTCCGCGCAACTCTTGTTGATGACGTCGACGACCGAATCGAACTCGTTCATGTCGATCTCGGCGGGGACGCCGGGTGCGTACTCTTCAAGCCAGGGCTTGTCGCTCATGTTCAATCTACCCCTCGGTTTCTTGTGGGACCATTGGTGCTCAAGCTTGGCACAGCTTCCGCCGCGAGACAAGCGCTTGGCGATGGCCCGGCAAGCCGTGATTTGCCCCTTTACGACAACACGTTTATGATCCGCTGGAGTTCAGCGAGATAGCGGCATGGGCGAGCAGAACGTAGCGCAGACCTCCGACGAACAGACCCGACGCGCCTTCATGAAGGCTCTGCTCAACGAGGTGAGGGCGCTGGAAGACATGCTGGCGGCCGGCATGATCGAGGGCGGTATCCGGCGAATCGGTGCCGAACAGGAAATGTTCCTGGTCGACGGCGCAAGCCGGCCGGCGATGACTGCCATGCAGATCCTTGACCGTATCGACGATCCGCGCTTCACCCACGAACTCGGCCTGTTCAACCTGGAGGCCAACCTGTCGCCGCTGGAGCTGGGCGGCGACTGTCTCCGCCGCCTGGAGCAGGAAGCCGACGAGGTCTACAAAATCGCGCGCGAGAAGGCGGCCGAGGTCGACACTCGTATCGCCCTGGTGGGCATCCTGCCGACCCTGACGCGCGAGCACCTGACCCTCGATGCCATGGTGCCCACGGCGCGTTATTTTGCCCTCAACGAGGCCTTGCTGCGCCTGCGCGGGAGTAATTTCAGCTTCTCGATCAAGGGGATCGATCAGCTGCATTTCAACCATGACAACCTGATGCTGGAAGCCTGCAATACGAGTTTCCAGGTGCATTTTCAGGTGGGTGCCGACGAGTTCGCGTCGCTCTACAACATTGCCCAGGCAGTGACCGGACCGCTGCTGGCCAGTTGCGTCAATTCCCCGATTCTGCTGGGCAAGCGTCTGTGGCACGAAAGCCGCATCGCGGTGTTCGAGCATTCCATCGATGCGCGCTCCGAAGCGCATGCCGCTCGCGGACACAAGCCGCGAGTGCACTTCGGCGACAACTGGATCGATGAGTCGGTGATCGAGATCTTCCAGGAGGATATTGCCCGTTTCAGGGTGGTTCTGACGACCGAGTTCGAGGAAGACCCGATCGGCATGGTCAAGCGTGGCGAGGTGCCGAAGCTGCGCGCATTGTGTCTGCACAACGGCACGGTCTATCGCTGGAACCGTGCCTGTTACGGCATTTCCGACAACGGCAAGCCGCACCTTCGCATCGAAAACCGGGTGATTCCGTCCGGCCCGACCATACTCGACGAGGTCGCCAACTCCGCTTTCTTCTTCGGCATGATGTCGAAGCTGTCCCGATCGGTCGACGACATTCGCGACCATTTGAACTTTTCGGACGCCAAGAGCAACTTTCTCGCCGCCGCGCGCGAGGGCCTCAGGGCCCAGCAGGTGTGGTTCGATGGCCGCCAGATGACGGCCCAGGACCTGATTCTCGAGGAGTTGCTGCCGTTGGCCCGCGAGGGGCTGGCCGAGGCCGGGATCGACGATGGCGACATCGACCGCTACATGGGCGTGATCCAGAAGCGTGTCGAGATGCGGCGTACCGGTGCGCGCTGGCAGCTTGAGTCGCTGGAAGGCATGCAGGGCAAGGGAAGCGAAAACGAGCGCCTGCGAGCCCTGACCAGCAGCATGATGGAGCAGGCCGAAACCGGCAAGCCCGTGGGCGAGTGGGAGTTGGGTGATATATGCGGTTCGCAGGATTGGCGCGACAGCTATCGCACCGTCGGCCAGTTCATGGCGACCGACTTGTTCACGGTTCGTCCCGACGATATTGTCGATTTTGCGGCCAGTCTGATGGAGTGGCGCTACGTCCGACACGTGCCGGTCGAGGATGATACCGGTCAGTTGCTGGGGCTGATTTCACATCGTCAGTTG
>SKZJ01000214.1 GCA_007127425.1 Wenzhouxiangella sp. | reverse complement strand
TCGATTAGGATGAAGATATGCCAATTCGTGATATCCTGCATATTTTATCTGCTTATTCCTATATGACGGGAGGTCAAGACAATCAGGAGTAAGGATGCAATCTGTATATGGATATGAATATTTCTTTACAAGCGGAACGACATCTTCATCATCGTCGCTAAGATGCAGCGATGTCATTTTTGAGAATCTTGATACATGATCAACAGTTATAGAACTACCGACTCCTAATGTGATATTATACTTTTTTACAATTCTATATAGTTTATAATCGTATTGTAACTGATTAATAGTTTTGCCTATAATTGAATCCGACTTTTTCCCCAATGTTAAATAATGAATTGAATACAAATTCAATAATGTTAATGCATCAGGTAACTCTTTTAAGGTAACGAATGTTTTAACGCCATTATCAGAAAATGCATTTATAATATTCTTTAATAGATGTACCTGAGCAGGGTGATTAATGTCAAAGAGATATGATTTCATCTGTTCTTAACCAAAAACGGTAAATATGCCAATTCATATATGAACGGAAGCGGATCATTTTTATCTATTACGGCATGTACTTTTGGATATTTCGAATTCCTGGTTGAATATCCTCTAAGTATCATATTGATGATAACCGGTATATCTGTGGTGACATGTTGCCATGAGGAGTCTTTCCATTTTAGATGTTCTGTATAATTCTGCCCGGTCAACATATTAAAATATGTCTCAATGAAAGGAGTTCCTGCCTTTTCTGCAATAGAATGCCATTTCCATGTCCTTGCATTGATCTCCAATAACTTATATTTATCATCCCGATGATCATATTTATACTCGACCTCACATATACCTTTGTATTTAATAGTACTCAATATCCGATCTGCATATTCCTTGAGTTCAGGTATATTCACTGTTTCTGCAAATGTTGTCGCATTGCCAAAATCAATCGGATGCTGCCTTTTACGACGAGCTGTTAGTGTAACCAACGAATGATCTCTATCATATAATACTCCCACAGAGTATTGATTACTTGAATCCCCCGGTATAATTTCCTGTATCAATATCTCATTTTTAGGAATAACATTTATTGCATGATCATAATAGCTTAGAAACTCCGAATCATTATAACATTTGAATACCTTCTTTTTAAAAACTTTATAAAAGGTATGCATTATTGCCGGTTTTATAATTAACGGATAACCAATCTTTCTCGCACATTCTAATGCGTCATCAGCATCAAGAGGATAATACGTTTCCGGCACAGGTATTTCGACAGAGGAGGCGATAGAATATGTTAGCTTTTTATTATAACATTTTTCAATTATATCCCATGAATCGGTAGTATTCAGGATTCCATTTAATCTATCGGCATTTCTGGATAATAACTCGACATGATAATCATTGGTAGGAAATATAACCCAACCGTGATAATCGGCATTCTTTGACAAATATGTAATAAAATGGCTAAGCTCACGATTACCGACAACAAAATCTTGCACGCAATATTTTGAATGACGCGCTATATTTTTCTTTGTGTCTTCAACAACTACGACCGGATATCCCATTCTCCCGATCGCACGTACTATTCCAAGAGCTTGGACATGCCCGCCTAATACAATCGCACCACATTTTTCTTTATTCATGTAAGTCGCTATCCGGTTATCACTATTTATTTACATTTACATATTGGTATTTATATAATTCCCTATATCAATATAACGTGAGAACGGAAATGCATCCGGTTCAGTTCGTATTACGGTAGACAGTATATCATCCATCGATATAGAAAAAATATCATCAATCTGTTCATTATTATGAAAACTATTTATAAGGAAAGTATTAAACCATGCATCATATGTATAATTCTTTTTATACTTCTTTGAGATAAATTTATCGTATAATACTTTCTGCATAAATGCAAGATAGCGCGACCTTATATAAAGCGACGGCGTGTAACCATTCCCGACCGGAATTCGAGCCGAGGCTGGAAATAATTTATACAATAAATGCGAATTATACTCGGGCGATCGCAGTTTTTTAAGTTTATTGCGTGTCATATTTCCCGTTCGGTGAAAAGTGTATTCCGTTGAGAAAAGAGAATATAAATAGTCGATATCCATATAAATAGGAACGGGAATTGTGTACCTCTCGAATAAATTGAGGTCCTGAGAAAAGTGCATATGGGCCACCCCTTGCACAAGATATCTCAAGAAACACGCAAATTCTCCGCCGTGCGCAAAGTTATTGAGTACCTCATGACCATACTCAATATCATTTTTCGTAAATTTTAAATTCTTTCGTTTGAATTCATCTTCCACTATACTGTCTACATCCTTATTGTCTTCCCACCTCCTGCGTAATGCACGCGAAATGATCAAATCGTCCGGCCATAATCCGCGCACCCAGTCCCCTCCCATATATCCGAGAAACATAAGCGGTTTCTTATCCCCCGCCTCCTGCTTGATCCCGTATAGACGATGTGCACGATGAAGACTCACCAGCGTATTTCCGTTCTCCCATATTTCTTTTGCTAATGTACAGTATTCATTGCTATCAGGATACAGATAGTGGACATTAAACTGAAGGTTAAGTGCACGGGCGGCATGTTCACCATATATACTATCGTTCGACTCAGGATGACTATAGGTATATGACGAAGGTTTAATATCAAATGATAGCAATGCAGCGATGATAGTTCGGCAATCGACTCCACCTGTAAGGGGAACGGAAATATTATTGTACTTACAGTGATCAATATATCCTTTGACAATATTTTTATAATCGTATATATGTTCGCTCAACGTAGTATTATTATTACCGGAATTATGCAACGTGTTATAGTTCCAATAGTAGTCACGGCGTAATTTCCCGTCAAATATGAAACGTTGCGAAGGTCGGTTGAATGTAATTCCTTTATAAATCGTATTCCCATTAATGTATCTATTGAATAGAACATGATCTATTATTGCATATCGTGATATATCCGGCTTTATCTCTCTGACAATATACTTGATATTATTAGAGATGATGAATGTATTATCATTGTCATAAATAAAAAACTTTTTCACCCCAAAATGATCAGAATCAATTATAAATTTGTTTTTTTTCAGGATAATTGATATAAAGCAACCCTTGACATCATTAATGTAATCTTTTCCTGCTCTCCTGTATAAGTCTTTTATGGTTATTGAAGGATTCTGCTTATTAAACAAGATATTACTATTTAATCGAGGAAGTAAATATCCGTCTATGAGGACGACGGTGTCTTGATTTAAGATATTTATATCAAAATCTCCGTCAGAAATGTACAAAGTATAATTTTCACCTGTGTAGGAAATGAAATTGCCATCGGAAGGAAGATAATTTTTTTTATTTGTTAGTATCCACTCCATCTTTATCTTTCAGTTAGTAGTGCACGCAAAATATTTATTAAGTAATTGAGGTTGGA
>SKZJ01000191.1 GCA_007127425.1 Wenzhouxiangella sp. | reverse complement strand
TGTCACAAACGGCCCACCCAGCCGGCGGGAATGCTGATGCAGCAGGTTGGCAACCATCTCCTTGCCGGAACCACTCTCACCGGCAATCAATACCGGCACATCGATCGCGGCGAAGCGGCGAATCACACGCTGCAAACCAATGATTGCCGGACTGGAACCAACCAGCTCCACACAAGAACGGCCGTTGTAACTACCCATCTCAACCCTCCAGATAGCCACCGGCCTCGGGCAAATTCGGCCGGGCACCGACTGCGAGGACTTCGGCAGCAGAGGAAGGGGTACGCGCCCGCTTCGACTTCATGACAGCCTCGCGCTGACGAACGTGTCGTGAGCGGTGAGAGTGGTGGTTTTCCTGCCCTTTCGTCACTACCGCCTACCCCGCTGCCGCCAGACAGCAACCAACATCCCGTGACAAATCGTCTGCCCGCTACCCCAATTCACCGGCCAAAGACGCGTCGGTACAATGAGAGATCAATGCCTCACTACCGGACTATTTTGTGAACTATATCACACTGAAAAGCGCCATCAACAGGGCGAGTAGACACCAAAACGCCCTGCAAGCTGGACACCTGCAGGGCGCTGAACGACGCGGATACAATCCGGACAGGCGGCTCAGGTCACGATGGTAATCGGGCTGCGCGCGTGGCGGCTGACCTTGTCACTGACACTGCCCATCAACAGGGACTGCATGCGTGACAGACCGCGACGGCCCATGACCACCAGCACGGTATGGTCGTCCTCCGTGTAACGGATGATCTCTTCGGCCGGGTCGCCGATCGACGTTTCCTGGTCGACCTCGACTGAAGTTTCTCCAAGTTCCTTTCGCACGTTGTCGAAGGCGCGCTGGGCGGAAGCCTGGGCGGCCTGATCGATATCAGTGCGCGACATCCCCGCCATGCCGATTATTTCCACCGAGGCGGCGGGAAATACGTAGAACAGCCGCAGCGGTACGCTCATGGCATCGGCCATTTCCAGTCCGAAATTGGCTGCACGAATGGAGTTCTCCGAGCCGTCGATCGGTACCAGGATCTCCTTGATGTGTTCACTCATTGTTGTTTTCCTCCCGGATCGTGGGTTTGATTACAGCTTACATCATGACGCGAAACCGGACCTTGCAACTTGATCTGCCTCAGTTCACGCGAGCAATCGTTCCAGATCATCTTCGTCGAGTACGTCGATGCCCTTCTCGCGGGCACGTTCTATCTTGGATCCCGGTTCACTGCCGGCAATCACCGCCGTGGTGCTCCCGGAGACGCTGCCGGTGACCCGGGCGCCCCGCGCCTCGAGTGCCGCCTTGGCTTCCGACCGGGTCCGCTTCGAAAGCGAACCGGTCAGTACGTACGTGCACCCGGCCAGCGGCTGTTCTTCGTCTTCGGCAGCAGTCACCACTTCGTAGCGCACACCGACGGCCAGCAACTGCTCGATCACCGCTCGATTGTGCGGCTCGTCGAAGAAAGCACGAATGTGGCGTGCCATCACCGGACCGACGTCGCGCACCGACTCCAGTTCCTCGACCCCGGCTTCGGCCAGCCGCTCCAGGGCTCCGAAATGCCGGGCCAGATGCTGTGCGGTGACCTCGCCGACCTCGCGAATGCCCAGGGCAAACAGCAGTCGCCCCAAATCAGCCTCCTTGCTCGTCTCCAGGGCCTCGAGCAGGTTGTCGGCTGACTTTCCGGCCATGCGGTCCAACCCGGCCAGTGTCTCGTGATCGAGCCGGTAGAGATCGGCCGGAGAATGCACCAGGTCGTGATCGACCAGTTGTTCGATCAGTCGACTGCCCAGCCCGTCGATGTCCATGGCCTTGCGACTGGCGAAATGCTCCAGCGCCCGCTTGCGCTGCGCCGGACAGACCAGCCCGCCGGTGCATCGTGCCACCGCCTCGCCTTCTACCTGTTCCACGGCCGAGCCGCACTCGGGGCATTCGGCCGGCATGGCCCAGGCCTTCAGGTCACTTTCGCGACGCTCGGGGACCGAACGCACCACCTCGGGGATGACGTCACCGGCACGTCGGACCACCACGTAATCGCCGGGACGCACGTCCTTGCGCCGCACTTCGTCGGCATTGTGCAGGGTGGCGTTGGTTACCGTGACGCCGCCCACGAACACCGGCTCGAGGCGAGCCACCGGTGTCAGCGCACCCGTCCGCCCGACCTGCACATCGATGTCCAGCAACCGGGTGATTTCTTCCTGTGCCGGAAACTTGTGGGCCAGCGCCCAGCGCGGTGCGCGGGAGACCTGGCCCATCTCGCGTTGCTGGTCGAGATCGTTCACCTTGTAGACGACGCCATCGATGTCGTAATCGAGTTCGCCGCGCTTGCGGCCGATCGTCTCGTAGTATTCGAGCAACCCGTCAAACCCGTCCACCCGGCGTGCCTCGGCGCTGACCGGAATCCCGAATTCCCGCAACTGCTCGAGAATATCCCAATGGCGATCCGGCAACCCGTCCGAAGTGGCTGCCCCGTAGCAAAAAAAATGCAGGGGACGAGTGGCGGTCACCGAAGAGTCGAGTTGACGCAGGCTACCCGACGCCGCATTGCGGGGATTGACGAAAGTCTTTTCTCCGGCGTCAGCCAGGCGTGCATTGAGCCGTTCGAACCCCGAACGCGTCATAACGATTTCACCCCGTACCTCGAGACGCTCCGGAACGTTATGGCCACGAAGCTTCAGCGGGACGGCCCGGATGGTTCGAACATTGGAGGTGACGTTCTCTCCCGTGCGTCCATCGCCGCGCGTGGCTGCCAGTTCCAGAAGACCGTTTTGATAGCGCAGAGCGATGGCCACGCCGTCGAGCTTGGGCTCGGCACAGTAATGCACCGACTCGACATCGAGCTGATCGCGAATACGGCGATCGAACTCGCTGACCTCTTCGTCGCTGAAGGCATTGCCCAGCGAGAGCATGGGAATATCGTGGGCAACCGGCTCGAAGCCCTCGGCAGGACCAGCCCCGACCCGCTGCGTGGGCGAGTCGGGCGTGACCAACTGTGGATGTTCGCGCTCGATGTCTTCAAGTTCGCGCAACAACCGGTCGTATTCGGCGTCGGAGACAATCGGGTCGTCGAGGACGTAGTAGTGATAGTTGTGATCTTCGATCTGCTCGCGCAGGGTTTGGACCCGCGCTTCGGGGCTTCGGCCGTCAGCCGCCATCGACCCCTCCCTTCGGAGCACCGACCAGGCCGTGGGTTCGATCGTATTCCCGCATCTCCTCGCGAATCTGCGCAATGCGCTGGCGCGTCAGCAGGCACTGACTGTCGTCGAGCACGTCGGCCTCCAGCAGTTCCCCCAGCCGCTGGGCGGTCGCGTGCATGGCATCCCATGCGTCCAGCGCGCTGACCGGAGCCGGCAAGGTCAGAAAAAGGGTCACACCCGGTGTGTCGAAAACGTTCCAGGAGCCCGGATCGAAATAGCCAGGCTTGGTCAGGTTGGCCATTGAGAACACCGGCTG
>SKZJ01000184.1 GCA_007127425.1 Wenzhouxiangella sp. | reverse complement strand
TGGCTGAATGGCTGGCCGAGGCACTGGAAGTGGCCCTGATCGTTCTCCCCGGTCCGGCCAACAGCGTCGGTGCTGCGGCCGCCGGGGCCTTGCCGGGCGCCAACGGGCTCGACGCCCGCGCCATGCTGGATGATCCACGCAGGTCCTACCTGCTCTGGGATCTCGAACCGTTCTTCGACCTGGCCAATCCGCAACTGGCGAGGAGGGCACTGGAGCAGGCGGCAACGGTTGTTGCCGTGACCGCGTTCGTCAGCGATGAACTCGAACAGGTCGCCAGCGTCATGCTGCCTTTGGCGCCGGTGCCCGAGAGCGGCGGCACCTGGATCAACGCCGACGGCCATCGCGAATGGCTGGATGCGGTGGGCAAGCCGCCGGGCCAGGCGCGGGAAGGCTGGAAGATCCTGCGTCGGCTCGGCGAAATGGCGTCAGTGGAGGGTTTCGAATTCGCGACCCTCGATGACGTGCGCGAAATGCTGGACAACGGCAAGTCGGAAGCCGTGGGTCAGTCGGCACTGGAAGATCACGAATCGGTCGATGCCGATACCCTGTGGCGCATCGGCGATGTGCCGATCTACGCCGGCGATACGCTGCTGAGGCGTGCCGCGGCACTGCAACAGACCCATCATGCCGGAGCGACCCGGGTGCACGTGCACTCTGCAACGGCCAAGCGGCACGGCCTGGGTGATGCCCAGCGTGTCCGTGTCAGCCAGGGTGAGGTGTCGGTCGAGCTGCCGCTGGTGGTCGACGACCGCATCGCGCCGGGCGGCGTCTGGCTGCCGGCAGCAACCTGTGCCACCCACGAGCTGGGCGCGTCCAGCGGCGAGATTCGCCTGGAGGCCTGCGGATGATGGAACAACTCTCCGTCCTGGCCTGGACCTGGGCCAAGATCATGATGATCGTGCTGCCGGTCACGATCGGGGTGGCTTATTTCACCTACTTCGAGCGCAAGGTGCTCGGCTACATGCACTCGCGTCGCGGTCCCAACCGGGTCGGCCCGCTGGGCCTGCTGCAGCCGTTCGCCGACGTGTTCAAGATGCTGTTCAAGGAGATCATCCTCCCGACCAATGCTAGCCGGTTCCTGTTTCTGCTTGCACCGGTTCTGGCGCTGGCGCCGGCACTGACCGCCTGGGCGGTGATCCCCTTCGACGACTGGCTGGTGCTGGCCGATATCGATGCCGGCCTGCTGTTCGTGCTGGCGCTGACCTCGATGGGTGTCTACGGCATTCTCCTCGGCGGCTGGGCCTCGAACTCCAAGTACGCCCTGCTCGGCGGCCTGCGCGCGGCGGCGCAGACGGTCAGCTACGAGATCGCCATGGGCTTCGCCCTGGTCGGCGTCGTCGTGCTGGCAGGTACGCTCAACCTCACCGGCATCGTGCATGCCCAGTCCGGCGGTATCTGGAGCTGGTTCTGGCTGCCCCTGCTGCCACTGTTTGTGATCTACTTTGTCTCCGGTGTCGCCGAGACCAACCGCGCGCCCTTCGATGTTGCCGAGGGCGAGTCGGAAATCGTTGCCGGTTTTCATACCGAGTATTCGGGGTCGGCCTTCGCGGTGTTCTTCCTGGCCGAGTACGCCAACATGATCCTGATCTCGGCGCTCGCCGCGCTGCTGTTCCTGGGCGGCTGGCTTAGCCCCTTCCAGGGCATTCCGGTGATCGGCGATACCTTTCTCGGTGCCGGCGGCATTCACTGGTTCCTGTTGAAGACCGTCGTGTTCTGTTTCCTCTACCTGTGGTTCCGCGCCACCTTCCCGCGCTATCGCTACGACCAGATCATGCGCCTGGGCTGGAAGGTGTTCATCCCCATCACCATCGTCTGGATCATGGTCGCCGGGGTGTTCAGGGTGCTGGGCTGGTACGGGAGCTGATGCCATGAATACCATTGCGCGATACCTCAAGTCACTGATGCTGCTCGAGTTGTTCCGTGGGATGGGCGTAACCTGGCGTTTCGGCCGTGCGCCCAAGCCGACGCTCAACTACCCGGAAGAGAAGACACCGAAGTCGCCGCGTTTCCGCGGTCTGCACGCGCTCAGGCGCTATCCGAACGGCGAGGAACGCTGCATCGCCTGCAAACTGTGCGAGGCGGTGTGTCCGGCGCTGGCCATCACCATCGAGTCGCACCAGCGCGAGGACGGCACGCGCCGCACCACGCGCTACGACATCGACCTGTTCAAGTGTATCTACTGCGGCTTCTGCGAGGAGTCCTGCCCGGTCGATTCCATCGTGCTGACCGACATCAGCGAGTACCACATGGAAGAGAAAGTGCAAAAGGATATCAACAAGCAGCAGCTGCTCGCCATCGGCGACCGTTTCGAAGACAGCATCGCGGCCAACCGCGAGCGCGATGCCCAATACCGATAGGCGGATCTAGACCATGCCCATGATCGAAATCGTCTTCTACCTGTTCAGCCTGGTACTGGTTGCCTCGGCACTGAGCGTGGTGACCGTAGGCAACGCAGTCCATGCCGTGCTGTTCCTCGTGCTGGCATTCTTCTCGGCTGCCTGCCTCTGGATTCTGCTGCACGCCGAGTTCCTCGCTATCGTGCTGGTGCTGGTCTACGTCGGCGCGGTCATGGTGCTGTTCTTGTTCGTGGTCATGATGCTGGACGTCAATGTCAGCCCGGGCAGCGAGGGCTTTACCCGCTACCTGCCAGCCGGCGTACTGGTGGCGCTCGCCATGGCCATCCAGATGTTTCTGGTGATCTGGACACGCGGGATGGAGGCTGTGCCCATGCCGGAGCCGAGGGGAAAGGACTACAGCCATACCCGCGAACTGGGTGAATTGCTCTACACCGACTATCTCTATGCGTTCGAGATTGCGGCGGTATTGCTGCTTGTCGCCATCATCGCCGCCATCGCGCTGACACACCGCAAGCGGCCGGAAGCCAAGTACCAGGATCCAGGCCGACAAGTGAAGATCCGGCGCGAGGATCGTGTTCGACTGGTCAAGATGAAATCGGAAGGGGAGGATCGCTGACATGCTGACTCTCGCTCATTTCCTCACCCTGGGCGCGGTGCTTTTTGCCATCAGCGTGGCCGGCATCTTCATCAACCGCAAGAATGTGCTCATCCTTCTGATGTGCATCGAGCTGATGCTGCTGGCAGTCAACATGAATTTCGTCGCCTTCTCACGCTTCCTCGATGTGATGGACGGCCAGGTGTTCGTGTTCTTCATCCTGACCGTCGCGGCCGCCGAGGCCGCCATCGGCCTGGCCATCCTGGTTGTGCTGTTCAGGAACCGCAGCTCCATCAGCGTCGACGACATCGCCGATCTGAAGGGCTGATTTGAAAGAATCTTTGTCCACTGATGAACACAGATGAACACGGATAAAAATTAAATATAGAAGAATGACAATGAATAATTTTGGATCAATTCGAATGGGTCGGATATCTTGATCTTTTGAACTATTTTTTCTTTATCTGTGTGTATCTGTGTTCATCTGTGGATGATTAACGA
>SKZJ01000056.1 GCA_007127425.1 Wenzhouxiangella sp. | reverse complement strand
GGTGGCGATCGTCGACGACCTCGTAGGAGCCGGGAATTACCCGGTTGGCCTCGTCGGTCTGGAAATGCCCCTGAGGCACCAGCCAGGTCGCGACCAGCGCGGCGATCATCAGGAAAAACAGCAGAGCAAGGGTATGTGGGACGCGGAAGTTCATGGGTCGTTTATTGGATTGTTGGTTGGTTTGTTGTTCGTTGGCTGGCACAACCCGCCAATCGGCATTCTAACCGCGGAACCCCCATTCAACGAACGAACCAACGAATCAACGAGTGTGAGATTCGCGTTCGCTGGCGCAGTCCAGGCACAGGGTCGTGGCGGGGTCGGCCTTCAGGCGGGCTTCGGCAATCGGTTCGCCGCATTCCAGGCATTCTCCGAACTCGCCGCGTTCCAGGCGCACCAGGGCGCCCTTCAGGCGCTGAAGATGCTGGTTGCGACGCTGTTCGCCGGCCTTGGCCATGGCCTGGCCCTGCAAGGCATCCATGCGGCTCAAGCGCCCCTGCCGGGTCTGGTCGAGCTCCACCGTGGCGCTGGATTCACGACTGAACTCGGCAATGTCTTCCAGCTCGGCAATGCGCTCGCTGATCAGGGCTTCGAAGTCTTCCATCATTGCCATCCTAAACGAAATCGTGCCCCAGAGATTGCGGGTGGGGTGCGAGGCGGGTGGTGCCCTGTCAGTCGGGCGCTCCATGGGCGAACGGCCTTGCGGGCGGATCAGGTGGCGGAGGCGTTCGGGTGCTGACAACGTTACGCATGCCGAGACTGAGGGTTGAGCTTCCCCAAATGAGCCTCGGCGCAACGGATAGTACGGCAAGGCCGAAAACCCTTCCGCGCCCATTCCGCTCCCGCCTGACAGGACACCACCCGCCTTGAAAGGGGAAGGAAAAAATTCGGGCTAGCTTTCAGCCTCCTCCAACCTCTCAGGTGACGAGGGGTGGGGCTGTGTGCCGGTTGCAGGGTGCGGAAGTACCACCACGCCTGGCCGAACTTCAAGCAGGCACCAATAGTGAGACACCCGCAGTGACCACGGAATACGCGCACGCCATTCCAATGGCAACAAAGAGCCCCAGCCATCCACGCACCCGCAACGTCGTACACCCGAAAACCGGCACACAGCCCCACCCCTCGTCACCACACCACCACACCCCCAACACTTCAGGTTAACCTTGGGGACAAGCCCAACCACTAGAATCTCATGGTCACCCGCAAGCGCGCCCCGGCGAAAGAGATCTTCGGCTGGGCAATGTTCGACTTCGCCAACCAGGCCTACACCCTGCTGATCATCACCGTGGTGTTCGGCGACCTGTTCACGCGGGTGATTGTCGGCGACGGCCCCGACTACCGGCTCGGCAACCTGCTGTGGTCGATAGCGCTGGCAACCAGTTACCTGATGGTGGTGGTCGCCAACCCGGTCTGCGGCGCGATCATGGACTACTCGCGCCGGCGCAAGCAGTTCCTGTTCGCCAGCTACCTGCTCACAGTTGTCTCCACCGCCCTGCTCTGGTTCGTCGAGCCGGGCTGGATCGTGTTCGCCATGGTGCTGGTGATCGTTTCCAATTTCGCCTACGCCATCGGCGAGGGATTCATCGCCAGTTTCCTTCCCGGTCTGGGTCCGCGTGATGATCTGGGCTGGATCTCCGGGCTCGGCTGGGGTCTGGGGTATATCGGCGGACTGGCGTCGACGATTTTTGCGCTGGCCATACTCGGCGAAGTCAGCGAGGAGAACTACGACAACGTCCGCCTGGTCGGCCCGTTCGCCGCCGCGTTCTTCCTGCTGGCCGCAATCCCCACGTTCCTATGGGTCCGCGATCGTGGCCGCCAGCGCCAGCTGCCGCCCGGCCAATCCCTGGTCAGTGCGGGCTTTGACAGACTCAAGACGACCTGGCTGAACCTGGCCCAGTTCCGTGACCTGCGCACGCTGCTGGTGTCGATCTTCTTCATGATGGCCGGCATCTACATCATCATCAGCTTCTCGTTCATCTACGGCGCCCAGGTGATCGGCTGGGACGAACACGTGCGCGTGATCATGTTCGTGACGGTTCAGGTCACCGCCGCCATCGGTGCATTGACCTTCGGCTTCCTGCAAAGCCGCATCGGTGCGCGCCGTACCTACCTGATCACGCTGGGCCTGTGGATGGCCGCCATCCTGGCGATCTGGCAGACACCGCTACTGACCCGTTTCGCCCAGGCACTGTTCAACGTGGAATGGGAAGCCCAGTACGTATTCCTGTTCGCCGGAAGCCTGGCCGGACTGAGTCTGGGCTCGGCCCAATCGGCCGGGCGCGCGCTGGTCGGCGTGCTCACGCCCAACGGCAAGGCCTCCGAGTTCTTCGGCTTCTGGGGCACCTCGTCGAAACTGGCCGCCATGTTCGGCATCCTCGGTCTGGGCCTGCTGCAAGCCTGGCTGGGCCTGGCCACCGCCATCGTCTTCTGCCTCATCCTGTTCGCTGCCGCCATGATCACGGTACTCCCGGTCGACGAACACCGCGGCCGCAAGGTAGCCGACACCTGGCGCGACCAGACCTAACACCCAGCACCTAACACCCAGCACCTAACACCTAACACCTAACACCTAACACTTCACACTTCACACTTCACACTTAGACACTTCACACTGAACCCATGCGCATCATCACCCACACCTGCTCGAACACCGAGATCGTCTGTGCGCTGGGCCGGGCCGACTGGCTGGTCGGTGTCGACGATCACTCCGATCATCCTCCGCAAGTCGTGTGCCAGCTGCCCCGAATCGGACCCGATCTCGATGTCGATATCGACAGGATCAAGGCGCTGAAACCCGACCTGGTCGTCACTTCCCTGACCGTGCCCGGTCATGAGCACGGCCTGGAAAGAATGCGAGCAGCCGGCCTGCCCCTGCTGGTCACGCAACCGCACTGCCTGGCCGATGTCGCCGACGATATCGTGAGCATCGGCGAGGCCATCGATGCCGAGGACGAAGCACAACGCCTGGCTGCACGCTTTCAGCAGGCGCTCAAACAGCCCAGGCCGGGCTCCGGTCCGATTCCCGTGCTGGTCGAGTGGTGGCCCAAGCCGGTCATCGTTCCCGGGCGACAATCCTGGGTCAACGAGATGCTGGAACTGGCCGGTGCCTTCAACCCCTGGGCCGCCGAGGAGTCCGAAAGCCTGCAGATATCCACTGAACAGGCTCGCGAGGCGGCCCCCGAGATCATCGTGATGAGTTGGTGCGGCGTGGACGAGAGCAAGTACCGGCCGCACGTGGTGCGCCGGCGCGAGGGCTGGGAGGCGGTGCCGGCCGTGGCCGGCAACCGCATTCATCCCATCAGCGAAGCCTGGCTGGGGCGCCCGGGGCCGCGCCTGCTCGAGGGCATCGAGCGCCTGCGCGACCTGGTCTCGTCCTACCAGTGAATGCCGCGCATCAGTGAGGCAAAGGCCACCTGCTCCTGGGTCGCCTTGTCCGCCCCGCTTTCCTTTTCACCGCGAGCCGC
>SKZJ01000249.1 GCA_007127425.1 Wenzhouxiangella sp. | reverse complement strand
TCTGAAAGCCTTCCAATTTTCGGATTATGGTTTATCAATTGAAATTGATTAATATTTGAGGAACCGTGAATGGAGATGTGGCTTTCACATCTATTTTCCATCATGGGTGCTTCCTGGCCCCCTGCATCATAATTATATTGCAACATAAAGGCCGTTGCCAAATAAAAGCTGTATTTTAAAAATTTCAAGCCCATAACATTTCAAAACCCAGGAAAGATTGCCGTTAACAAAAATTAAAAAACAATCGCTGCTTCTAAAACCACCCCGTTAAATTTCCCTCCGCTAATATCGCCGTGGGCAGGTCCGTCGTATTTCTGGACAACGTAATCCAGCTTGACCAAGATAATCAGAAAAAACAGTTTTCAAGCTTCTTTCAGTTCCCTTAAAAATTGGAGTGTTCGTAAAACGACCTTGGCTCCCTCACCCGATGCAATGATGATCCTTTTTCCATAGGCATCAGAAACGTCACCGCAGGCAAAAATCCCTTCCAAACTGGTGCTACAATCTGCGTTAATTTTGATTTCACCTTTACTGTTCAGTACAACCAGATCCCTGCAAAATTCGGTATTGGGCAGAAAACCTACCTGGATAAAAACGCCCTGACAGTGAATTGTCTCGGGATGCTTGTCACTATCCTGTTCTGGTCTGATGGAAACGCCTTCAACCTTATCCTCTCCCAGAATTTCGGTGACATCATGTTCTTCGATGATGTGCATGTTTTTGTGTTGACTGATTTTTTCCACATCCTTTTTATCGGCAATGAGCCTGCCCTGGGTAACAATGGTCACATTACAATCATTACTCAGCAAATCATTAGCAATTTGTATGGCCGAATTACCACCTCCGATCACCACCACATCTTTCCAGTCAAACAAGCTAATATCCTGTACCGACTTATAGAATATCCCTTTCCTCTGCAATCTTTCTTCCCCTTTGATGCCGAGCTTTCTCTTCTTCATGCCGGTGGCAATGATTACTGCTTTGGAATAGAAGGTTTGTTTCGATTGGGTTGTAATTACAAACCGTTCATTTTGTTTTTCAATTTTAATTACATCATCGATCTTATGTGACAAATAATGTTTTTCCAGGAACTGATCCCGGAATTTATCCACCAGCATCTTCCCGGTAATAAAGTCAAAACCCATATAATTCCTGACTTTAGTGCTATCAATTGCCTGCCCCCCAATGTCTTTAGTGATGAAAAAAGTGTTAATTCTGGAGACCGAAGCATAAACAGCCGCAGTTAAACCAGCTGGTCCTCCACCAATGATGATCAGGTCGAAATAATGATCTCCGAAATAATAATTCCGGGGATGGTTTTTGAATTTTTGCTGGCAACCTTCTGAACAAAAGAAAAGGGTTTTCGAACTGTATTTAACAGAGTAATTGTTGCTGTCCACATTCATATTGCAAACAGGACAATTGCCGGTTTTATCATCCGTATGGCTTTTCCCCATTTTCATTAAATTTTTATTATTGATGCCCTAACCAGGGCACGCACCTCCTTTGCAGTGTTTACCAACTGTAATTTAATCCAGTATAGCATCAAAGCTCTCATGTGTCTATTTTTGGTTTATCCCCAAACTTTTATTGGTCCTTTTAATTGAATTTTCCGCGCTTTCTTCTATCCCGGTCAGTGCTCGGATCGCATCTATGGTCTCCGGGATTACAATTGCCTGGTTGTCCACCACATAAGCGTAATAGAGCTCATCACCTTCTATTTTTAGCATGTCCTGCCATAGTGCTACCTCGTACATATCTCCCCAGGGCCGTCCCATATCCAGGTATCTTTCCTTAATAGTGTTGTTGGAAACCAAACCATGGTAGTAGTTTATGAAGGCAATTCGGCTAGAAGTCCGAAGTGCTTCCAGAACCTCCTCTTTATCTGTTTTCCGGGTAAGCCGAACATTCCAGTAATGGAGATGGCTCAGCGTCATAGGTACTTTCACGGCCATGGTCACCACATCTAATTCAGAGTCAACACTTTGTGCATCAGGACCTTGATGACTGGGGATATTCTCTTCAGGCACCAGGGTATTCATAATTCCTCCAAGATGGCTTTCCCACGGGTCGGTAGCCCTACGCAGTAAGGTTCCTCGTGCACTCTTCAGCAGTCCTGCTCTTTTTAATGCAGAAAGTGTCCTTACAATGGAAGTAGTATTGCAGGATACCACCCGTGTGCTGTCCCTGTTTAAAGCGGAAGCATAATTATTTTCCGCACTAAAGGAGTGCCCGGTGGTTTCGTGATTTTCACCTCCCTGCAGGATAAATTTGATTTTACGCTCTTTATATGTCTCCACGTTTTGTGCGGCTATTTTCTTAGGTGTGCAATCCACCACCAGATCCGCCACATTTAAAAGATCGGCCATGTTTCCTGCCAGGGGAATATCTGCCTGCCCCATGTTACTTTTAGCTTCAGGAGTAGCCGCATAGATAGCATATCCTTTGCTTATAGCTGCTTGAATGCGCCAATCACTGATCACATCGCAAACTCCGATCAGTTCCATATCATCTTGCAGTGCAATGGCATCTGCTACTCTTTTTCCGATTACACCATATCCTATAAGGGCTATTTTCTTTTTCATAATGTCGTTGAGTTTTGATTTTACCATTCGAAGATACGGTTTGATACAAGCAAAACAGCCATCAGAAAATAAATTTCCATCAGCTTTCGTAATGTGTCCTTTCCGAAGTTGAATATGCAGGAATTCTTAACGTGCATACATCATACTGAACTCCACGGTTATGTCGTCGTGGGTCCTTAATGTGCCAAGAAACAGTCTAGGAGGATCAATATCGAAATCGGTCATCCGTAAATCTTTGGTACCCGAGCAGATAAACAGACGACCTTCGTTTGCACAGGTTGCCTCGACAGTTATTTGCCGGGTAACGCCTGAAACAGTCAGATCCCCTTCGGCAGTTGCCCGTAAAGTATCATCATTTATCCATGAAATACCGTTCCCTGTGGACTGAAATGTAATTTCAGGATGATTTTCCGCGTCCATTTCTTTATGTGCCAGCCGGTGCAGCCGGGCATTATCACTTTCCAGGGTAACTTTTTGTACAATGAATACAACTGATTCGATCGATTCCGGTTCCCCGTTACCGGCATTAAAAACAACCTCGCTCGTTAGAATCTCCGATCTCATAGACCAGTCATGCAAGGTGGAGGTACCGCGCACTTCCACGTACGAGCCTTCCGTTGCGGTGTAGGTTTGATTTTGGGACAATACAGCATGGTTATTCACTATGCTGAAAACGGTTATCAATAATATCGATTTTATTATTTGCATAATCTCAGATTTATATTTCAAATTTTTCTTTTAATCATCAGGGAAACTAATAGTGGAACAGCAATGAGAGCATTCCGGTCATTATACCTTGCATCATAGCAGGATTATCTTTCAACATTTTCATCATTGATGCATGGTCTCCCATCATCATGGTCATCTTTTCATTTCCCATAATCATC
>SKZJ01000182.1 GCA_007127425.1 Wenzhouxiangella sp. | reverse complement strand
CCTCTACAGGCGGCCTGGGCAACCCGGTCGTCTCGACCGGCGAGACCGGTGGCAGCCTGCTGGCCGTTGGCCTCGCCCTCCTCGTGCCTCTCGCCTTCGGAGTGATCGTTATAGCCGCCGTGATCTGGCTGCTGGTCTGGGGGATACGAAGGCTGCGATCGGGCGCACACCGGCAGGCCCCAGGCTCGCATCGTAGCGAGCATTCGCGCCCCGGGTAACTTTGATTCAGCGCCCGTCGCCCGCACCGACCTGCCCGGCGGCCGTATCCTCGAGGGCAATTTCTCCGCTTCGGACCTGGTCGATCGTCGATCGGAGTTCCTTCATCGAGGCCTCGGGATCTGCCGGCTTGTCCAGGTCCTGGCGGCCATCCCGGAACAGCCGCATGCCGAAGACCATCAACGCGATACCGATGGCCATGGAGACAAAGGCAATGAACAGCAGTCCCAGGCCGACGCCCAGGAAAATCCAGTGTGCGAAGGCGTCCACGCCGTCCATGGGCCGGGCCTGAGTCGGATCGGATGCCGAGTAGGCAATGCGCACGCTCTCGCCGACTTCCGGCTCGGCGTTGGTCGTCAGTTCCGACTCCAGGCCATATTCCCGGCCGTCCACCTCATATCGGTAGATCGGACGGTAGACGGGCCGTCCCTCCGAAGATGTGCCGGAACGGTAGCTGGCGATCTCGCCATCTGTCTCGACCTGATCGCTCCATGAGTCAGGCCATAGCGACACGGCCGCAGCCAGGAACAGGCCACCGGCGAACAAAAAGAGCAGATTGCCCAGGATGCCGCCCGGACGCCGCTTGCCTTTTCGCGAACTGGTCGAGGCTCCACCAAGTCCGAACAGGCCGACTACGATCAGTGCGGCGCCGGCCGCCATTTTCGCCATGCCGCGCACCGCCGGATCCTCCGCCCAGCGGGTACGAAGCGCGTTGCCGAGGTAGTTCAGTCGTTTCATTTTTCCTCATGCAGTAGGGGAATATGCTGCCTAACGAATTGCGCGCGGCAATCATGACAGCCAACAATGCGAACGAGGGAAGGAACTCGGGACGAGTCGTTGACAGGAGGGTTAGCCCGACACTCCCGGGCTTCAAGGCAGCCAATCGTGACCCAGGTTGGCCATCTGGCGCATGATCCAGCGTTGGCGTTCGAGCAGGTGATCGGTCGGATTCGAGGCATCGAACTGCTTGGGTGCCGGCAGTACGGTGGCCAGCAAGGCCGCCTCGGATCGCGTCAGTGCAGAGGCCGGCTTGCCGAAGTGATGTCGGGCGGCGGCCTCGGCACCGTAGATGCCGGGCCCGAATTCGGCGACGTTGAGGTAGATCTCCAGCATGCGTTGCTTGGGCAGGAACAGTTCCAGCGGTGCTGTAAACCAGAATTCCAGGCCCTTGCGCACCCAGCTTCGGTGCGGCCACAGGTAGAGGTTGCGCGCCAGTTGCTGGCTGATGGTGCTGGCGCCACGCAGACGCCCACCCTGCCGGTGCGTCACGACCGCGGCACGAATCTCGCGCAGGTCGAAACCATGATGATGCGGAAAGTTCTGATCTTCGGAGGCAATCACCGCCAGTGCCAGTTCGGGGGAAATGCGCTCGATCGGCACCCACTCATGGTGAATGTCACGGTCCGATGTGAAACGGTCGAGCAGCATGAAGGCCGAACCGGGCGGGTCAACCCAGCGCAAGGGCAGCGTGACGAGTATGGTGAGACCGATGACGAGCAGGCCGAGGCGGATTGCCCAGCGAACCAGCCAGCGCAGCAGGCGCTTCAAGAGTTGCCTCCCTGGCGAAGCATGACCGACAGGCGACGAAAGGCCTCATGCTCGAGCTGACTCCGAAACAGGCCGACCGGCAGGGCTTTTCCCTTGCGATCTGATCGACATGTAAATCCCAGGAACAGCGGGCTGACAAATGACCGGCTACTGAACTGGATCGAAAGCTTTCTGCCCTTCTGGTCCGCGAGCATGGCGAAGTTGTCATCAAGGCACAGAGTCTTCCAGGGCGGGGCAAGCAGACGATAGACATGCCAGGCGGTATACGCGCACACGACGGCAACCAGCATGAACTTCGCAAGTGGTAAAACGCCGGACGCGACGACCGACAGGACCGCTGCAATGCCCAGGATGGCCACCAGTGATGCCGGCCCCGGCGCGGGGGCGACCGGCCAGTCAGCTCCCGGTCGGGCCGAAACCGAGTTCACGGATGTCCTCGACGATACCGGCGAGCGCCGGGGCGGGTTCGGCGCGGCCCATCAGCCAGTCCCAGATCATGTCGTCCTCGCATTCAAGGAGATCTTCGAAGGCCTGCTGCTTGCGAGGAGCAGCCTCACTCCAGCACAAGTCCAGCCATCGGCCCAGCAGGACATCGAGTTCCTGCATGCCCCGCCGGCAACGCCAGCGAAGGCGGGACGGGATGGGCGCGTCGTTCATGTACCGAACCTCCGAAACTCGATGAATGCTGGGCAGCGGGTCAGAGACCGCGCCGCGCCAGCATCATCTTCTTGATTTCGGCAATGGCCTTGGCCGGGTTCAGACCCTTGGGGCAGGTCTTGGTGCAGTTCATGATGGTATGGCAGCGGTACAGGCGGAACGGATCCTCGAGCTCGTCGAGACGCTCGCCCGTCGATTCGTCGCGCGAGTCAACCAGCCAGCGGTAGGCCTGCAACAGGACGGCCGGACCCAGGTAGCGCTCGCCGTTCCACCAGTAACTCGGACAGGCCGTCGAACAGCAAGCGCACAGGATGCACTCGTAGATACCGTCGATGTGCTTGCGGTCTTCCGGTGACTGCAGGCGCTCCTTGTCGGGTGGTGCCGGGCTCTGGGTTCTCAGCCACGGGCGAATCGAAGCGTACTGCGCATAGAAATGCGTCAGGTCGGGCACGAGATCCTTGACCACCGGCATGTGCGGCAACGGGTAGATCCTGACCTCGCCCTTGACCTCGTCGATGCCCTTGGTACACGCCAGCGTGTTGGTGCCGTCGATGTTGAACGCGCACGATCCACAAATGCCTTCGCGGCAGGAGCGGCGGAAGGTCAGCGTCGGATCGATCTCGTTCTTGATCTTGACGACGGCGTCGAGCACCATCGGCCCGCAATCGTCGAGATCGATGTCGTAGGTATCCATCCGCGGGTTTTCGCCGCCGTCAGGATCGTAGCGGTAGACCCGGAACGTCTTGACGTTCTTCGCCCCTTCCGGTGCCGGAAAGTGCTTGCCCTTGGTGATGCGGGAATTTTTTGGAAGTCTGAACTTTGCCATTAGTACGTCCGTGCCTTGGGCGGAATGACGTCGATCTCGTCGGTCAGCGTGTACATGTGCACCGGTCGGTAATCGATGTTGGTCGCGCCTGCCTCGTCCATCCAGATCAGGGTGTGCTTCATCCAGTTGTCGTCGTCGCGCTCGGCGTAGTCTTCACGCGCATGGGCGCCTCGACTCTCCTTGCGGTTTTCGGCCGAGATCATGGTGGTGACGGCATTGCCGAGCAGGTTCCTCAACT
>SKZJ01000078.1 GCA_007127425.1 Wenzhouxiangella sp. | reverse complement strand
GACTGGCTGGCCAGCCTGGCCCGCAAATGCGGACTGGAACTGACGATTGTTGCCACCGGCAACGCGGAACTGCCGGTCAGGCCGGCCTACGCCGGGCTGGGCTCAGACCGCTGGCTGGCCATGCAATGGCCGTGGCAACAGACCGGGTCGGCGCTGTGCGTGATCGATTGCGGTACGGCGCTGACGGCAGACGTCATCGACGATGAGGGGCGACATCTCGGCGGCTGGATCATGGCCGGCCTGGCCACCGCCCGGACCAGTCTGCTGGCAAAAGCACCGGGCCTGCCGCCCCTTCCCGCTGCGACCGAGGCAGATGAACATCCGGCCCGTGATAGTGTGCAAGCGATCGTCAGCGGCACGGTGCTGCAGCTGGCGGGTGCCATCGAGCGTTCGATTGACGCCGCGACAGCCGAACTTGGAAAGAATCCTGCGGTCTGGATCACCGGTGGTGACGCGGCCGCTATCATGCCCCTGACAAGAATTCAGGCCACGACCGACGAGCACCTGGTGCTGCACGGCCTGGCCATGGCAGCCAATCGATGCTGAACGAAGAGACTTCAAAACCCGGACTCGACTGGCGCTGGATGGCGCTGGGCCTGCTGGCGCTCAATATTGCCGCCGGCTTCGCCTTCCTGTTCGCCGAGCCCACGGTCGAAACCGAGGTGGCCGAAATCCCACCGCTGGATGCGAGTGTGAACCAGCCACAGTTGGTCAACGAAGTCGTGACGCTCGCGACAATCGAACCGACGGGACCCTCCTGTTACACCATCGGCCCGCTCCCCACGCTGTTAGCCCAACAGCGTGGTGAAGAACGCTTGCGGCCGTTTGTCTCCGAGCTGCGGCGGCGTCAGACCAGCGCCGACCACGACCGCGGCTGGTGGGTCTACCTCCCGGCCTCGAATCGGTCGGATGCACTGCAACTGACCCGGCAGTTGGCCGAAGCCGACGTGGAGGACTACTACGTGGTCGCCGGCGGCGACATGGCGAACTCGGTCTCCGTCGGCCTGTACCAGAGCATCGACAATGCCCGCAATCGACAGGCACGCATCCGGTCGCTGGGTTTCGATGCCCAGATGGAAGTACGGCGCGAGCAGATCCCGCAGTTCTGGATCGACTACCGGGTCGAGCCTGGCGAAGATCCGCCGTGGCGTTTCATTCTCAGGGCATCGCCGGGGGCGCAGCGCATGACCATCCCCTGTTTCCGGGAAAGCAACGGCGACGAGCCCGAACCCATCGGGGCGTGAACATGGAGTTCCGCCTGACGGCAAGAATCTTCGCCGGTCCGGCCGGCCCCTGGCTGCGACTGATGCGCTTCGACCGCCCGATCGGCTTCGCGCTGTTGTTGTGGCCGACCTGGTGGGGGCTGTGGTTCGCCGCCGGTGGCGTGCCCAGCCTGAAGAACCTCATCATTTTCACCCTCGGCGTCATCGTCATGCGCGCGGCCGGTTGCGTGATCAACGATGTGGCCGACCGCAAGCTCGACCCCCACGTCCGCCGCACACAGGACCGCCCGATCGCCGCCGGCGAGATCAGTGCCCGACAGGCGCTGATGCTGTTTTTCGGCCTGCTGGCCATCGCCCTGGCCCTGGTGCTGCTGACCAACCCGCTGACCGTGCTGATGGCTTTCTTCGGCGCCCTGCTGGCCGCCACCTACCCCTTCTTCAAACGCTTTACCCACTTTCCGCAACTGGTGCTGGGGGCCGCGTTCAGCTGGGCCATACCCATGGCCTTCGCCGCCGAGACCGGCACCGTCCCCGAGCTGGCCTGGTGGCTGTACGCCGTCAACTTCATCTGGACGGTGATCTACGATACCCAGTACGCCATGGCCGACCGCGAGGACGACCTGAAAGTCGGGGTCAAATCCACCGCCATCGCCTTCGGGCGGGCCGACGTCCCCATCCTCGGCGCGCTGATGGGCATCGTCACCGCCCTGCTGGTCATCATCGGCCTGCACTTTATCCCGCACCCGGCCTGGTTCACCGCCGTGGCCATCGCCTTCCTCCTCTTCCAGATCCAGCTATGGCGGATTCGCGAGCGCGTCCCGGCGGTGTGTTTTCGGACGTTCCTGAGCAATCACTGGGTGGGGATGGTGATCTGGCTCGGCGCCGTGGTGGCGTTGGGTGACGGGTGACGGGTGACGGGTTACGGGTGACGGGTTACGGGTTGCGGTGCAAGAAGACAAAACGACCAAGCGACCAATCCCCACGAACAAACGAACCAACGAAGTAGCAAACAAACGACCTCACGCCCGCGCCACCACCCAGACATCCACGCGCTGTACGCCGGCTCGCTTGAGCACCCTCGCACACTCGTCCAGGGTGGAACCGGTGGTCATGACGTCGTCGACCAGCGCGACGTAAGCGGGTGCAAGCGTCGAGCGCACTCCGAAAGCGCCGCGTACATTGCCGCCGCGACGCTCGGCCGGCAGGTCCGACTGGGCGGCGGTGGCGCGCGGTCGATGAAGCAATGAGCACCAGGGCAGGCCGCCGAAGTGGTGCGACAGGTCCGCACACAACAGCTCGGACTGGTTGAAACCGCGCGTTAGACGTCGGCGCCAGTGCAGCGGCACCGGCACCATCAGGTCCGGGCGCGGCACCCCTTGGCTCGCCAGGCGCCGGGCCAGCAGCCCGGCAAGCACCCGGCCGGCGGCCAGGTCATGACGGAACTTGAAGCGCTGTACCAGGCGCTCGATGCTGCCGCGATAGGCAAAGCCGGCGTGGGCATGATCGAACGCCGGCAGACGGCGAATACACCGACCGCACAATTCGACATCGCGCACCAGTTCCAGCGCGCAGCGCTGGCAGGACGCATTCAGCTTCGGCAGGTCATCCTCGCAGCCGGCGCAGCAATCCAGCCCCGATCGCGCCGCCATGCCGCACACCACGCACACCGGCGGCAGCAAGCCGTATTCCAGGCCGCTCGTCAGACGCCGTGTCGCCGGCAATGGACTTTTCATGGCCCAAACCCCATTTGATCCATGGTTCGCCTCGGAAGATTATCATCCACCGTTCATGAACGACGAACACCGCCATACCCGTCAGCGTTTTCATGCCGCCGCCGCGCACTATGACCGGCATGCCGCCGTCGCGAGCGAAACCGCCGGCCGCCTGATCGAGCGCCTGGACGGATTGCGGTTCGAGCCGGGCGCGGTCCTCGACCTGGGGTGCGGCACCGGGGTCCAGGCCCGTGTACTGCATGAGCGCTTCCCCAAGGCCCGCCTTCTGGCCGTCGACCCGGCCCGGGGCATGCTCGAGCGTGCTCGCCGGCAACGCGGCCGCTGGCGGCGACGCTTCGAATTGATCGCGGCCGACGCCGAATCCCTGCCCCTGAGCGACGCCAGCATCGACCTGGTCTTCGCCAGCATGACCCTGGAATGGTGCACCGACCCCGAACGTGTCCTGCACGGGCTGCGCCGGATACTGCGGCCCGGCGGCCTGTTGCTGATGGCCACGACCGGCCCCGACACCCACCGTGAGTTACACCGGGCGCTGGCCGAG
>SKZJ01000106.1 GCA_007127425.1 Wenzhouxiangella sp. | reverse complement strand
TTATCATATAATAATAATTTTGTATCCTTACCAGTACGAGGATTTCTGGGGCCTTTCGTTATTAATCTACAGGAATAATTGCTCACGATATCTTCTAAATAACGATTCAAAACGAACTCCATATGAGCACCAATAGCTTCACCCAATGCAGAGCCTGGATTTTGTATATCGACCATATTACTTTCTCATCTTTACTAATAGTTGTCTTTTAATATTTTATAAATATCATTAAAGTAACCTATTAATTGGTTATTATTTTATTAAATCAAGAAATATTACAGCTTAAAGCAATTATATTGACATCACCATTTTATTTTTGATTCTACCTTCATCTTTAGTTCGAATATTTCGGGAATCAGTAAAAAAGTACCCGTGAGTTTGGGAACCCGTTTAAAAAGAGCATTCTCATTATTTTTGATGCCGGTCTATGCTGATTAATATTCCGATTGGGTACTACCGTGGAAATGACGAACCTAAATATATGAGGCTTTCCGTGATGGTATTTCTCGGCGTAGGCAATTGAGCCCTCTACCCAAAGTTTGTCCTTTAGCCAGTGAAAACTGATGTTGCCAGTGTTCAGGTTATTGAAACACTCGCCGTCAACAATTTTAATCAAATATCTCATTAAATATTTGTTCTATTTTGTCATCAATATTGGAGGGCAAATCGCTATGAGGTATGTTTAAATTATCAAGCACTGTTTTAAAACGCTGATAACCATTTTGTGCTCTTAATTCTACCCAATATACACTACGACTATCAAGTTGTGATTTATTAGTATCTGATAACTTATCCGCTACAAATATTTTACTATCTCTCGCTATTACAGCATCTGCACTTTCCGGATTACCTTTACCCATCAATTTTACTTCACATTTATATTGATTATCGTTTTCAACAAGATAAAAATCGATTTCTCTCTGAAATGGGAGTTTCTCAATTGTTTCACTTTTTACTTTTATACTATAATTACTCTCATTTACATCGTATAGTTTACACAGTGTTTCCATTAATGGTTTTTCTACTCTCTTGCCTGCGGTACTCCAAAACGCACCACGCAATGCGGATCTTTTAACTGCAAGAGTATTAATAACAATTAAACTTTCACTAACATTAAGATCAACACTAACGTCCCTGAATTTAATTGTAAGTTTAATTTCCATTTCATTTTCTTGTTCAACAAGAGCCTCTATCGATTCATATAACTTTTCATAATGTTCTTTCGAAGCATTGATTACGACTCGCCGAGCAGTAGAATTGAACATATTTGAGATTGTCTTCATATTTAAACCAGAGTTCACAGCATATTCTTCTTTAGGTAATGATTCATCGAGGAAGACATTTTTATACCAATCCATATTAATATTTTCACCTTGCAATTTAGCTTCAACAATTTTTTTGAAGAATTCTATAACATATTGTAAGAATTCAGCATTTATTAATGCAACTATTTCAACACGATAATCTTCACCCTTTAAAAGCTTGCGTATTATTTTCTTTGCTACTTCTTCGGTTAAAGTCATATTTTAGCTTCTTCCCTAAATTGTTCATAAGTTAAATATTTTATTTCATCGAAAAACGTAGCATTCTTTAAATTAGATTTAATTCTTTCAAAATAATTTTTATACTTTTCTGTTAAGAATAGGTTCCTTCCCAAATTCATTGCTGCTTTGCCAAGGGTGCCACTACCCGCAAAAGGATCGAATATTAAATCGCCTTTAAAGGAGTAATACTTTACAACCCTATGACATAATTCAAGTGGAAATACTGCACTGTGAACTTTATCAAAGCTTGGGTCGATATCCCAGACATTTTTAGTTTCATATTCCCCTAATACCTTGCTATCCTTTACAGTTTGATGGTCATATTGTTTTATATTCCAGTCTATTAGTTTAGAAGTTTTTTTTCGATATACCATTAAGTATTCAGTCAATGGATTCGGTTTATAGGCTAATGGTTTTCTATGTTGCAAGAATCCAGCATTCCTGTTTTTTACACTTGCTTCAGGCTTCACCCAAACAATATCATCTATAAAATCCCAACCCATCTTTACTAAATAAGGATGTATGTCAAATGGAATAGGGTATCTTTTACTTGAGTGTTGCCGACTGACTCTTGGAATAATAATTGGTGAAGTATTTAATATGAAAAATCTACCTTCTTTCGTCACTCTGTGAACTTCTTCGAATACCTGTGCAAGAAAATCCAAATACTCTTGATAACCTTGGTAAATAGAATAATCCCTTGCATTATAGTATGGAGGAGATGTAAAGGTTAAATGAACTGCTTCATCAGGCACCAGTTTTAATACATCCAATACATCGGCATTCACTACGACATTCTTTATGAAGCTATAGGTTTCTTTGTGAGGAAGAGTGGATAATTTTTTGTTTGTATGAGATGAATATTCTATTTCAATAACAGACTGAATCGTTTCATTGGGGTGTTCCTTTAATTGATTCAAGCTCTTATCAACTTTTTTATCACCTTTGAAAACCAATAAAGCTCTAATTGCTTGTAAAATAACTTTTGGATCATGATCATTTAATAATTTTATGAGTTTAGGGATATTTTCTTTTGATCTCATTCGACCCAATGATGAAACAGCCTCTCTTCTAACTGTGGAGTCTGAATCATTTAATGCGAGTTTAAGTAACGTGTCAGCGTATTTTACGTCTTTAATTTTACCAAGATTCTTAACAGCAAGATATCGAATCTTTGAATGATTATTTTTTACAAAAGGCATTAAAACATCACCATTAAAATCTTTTGGTAAATAGCCAAGATTTTCAAGGAAGAATACAATGTTACGGCTATCATTCAATGATTTGGATATTTTGAATAATTCTCCATTACCCTTATTTTTTGCTTCTATAATATTCTGTTTAGTAATCATCTTGATCATTTGGTATTTGTGAAAAAATACAACTATATCTAAATATAAGAATTCTGCTTTATTTAATAAAGCTAAAGTTATTGGGCTTAAAGTTCAGTGCAACATCGCCTGCCCCGCTGCTTTTTAGCGGGGTTTGGGCGAATGCAACAGGGCGGATGAGCGGTTGGTGTGAAAAGTTAACATATATTTACAAAATATGAGAATTCTTATATGGTTACAGTTTGAGTTATATCATCAAGTAGTTCATTCTTAATTCTCATTACTAAATTAAGTTCGTCTGCAATGTGGGGATAATTACTATATAGAACAATGGTACCGTCATTTACAACCATTAATGGATGTGCTGCATTGTTATGATCATAGTAGAATGAGAGTGTTGATATATCACCCTCCGAACTATATTTTTGAAAATCAGCCGTTGATTCTATATTCGCTCCCATAAGCGCCGAAGCGCGAATCAAGCCATTTTTAAATCGAAACCACACTCCTTTCACATGAGGTAATTTCGACAGTAGTTGCCCCATATCAATTTGCATTAAACGAAGTGCAATCTCTTCTATGCTTTCTGTTTTTTTGCAGAAATCTAGTACAAATCTCTTTTTT
>SKZJ01000285.1 GCA_007127425.1 Wenzhouxiangella sp. | reverse complement strand
GGACGGGACGCCGACCCGCGGCGATGTCGGCACAGGCCTTGAGGACGCCGGCGGTCAGCAAAGGTGTCAGCACGGCCAGTAACCCCTGACCCACCAGGGGTACGATCGCGATCAGCGATACAAGGAGCCACAACGCAGCCACGCCGGCCAGGGGTGCGGGGTTGGCAAAGAGCAGCTCGGCACCTGCCGGAAGCCAGCGCAGGCCGCGGGTGAACCTGACTCGGCGTATGTCCACCCGAATGTTCATCGGCGACGGTGCACCGCGGCGCTTTCCAGGGCCGTGCGGGCCGACCAGGGTCTGGCCTGCTCGAGTGCCTCGGGCACGGCTTCCGGCTCCGTAACGGTCTGCCACATGTCGAGGTGAGTCTGGTTCATGAAGTGTTCGGCCACGCTGTGGCGCAGGAAGTCGAGCAGCTTGCGATAGTACTCGCTGGTATTGATCAACACGATCGGGCCGAGAAACTGTCCCAGTCGCTTGAGTGTCATGGCCTCGAACAGCTCCTCGAATGTGCCGCAGCCGCCGGGCAGGGCGATGACCGCATCCGATCCTTCCAGCATGCGGGCCTTGCGGGTTCTCATGTCCGCCACCACTTCAAGTGAAGTCAGCGCCTGATGGCCCTGTTCCACCCGCGTGAGGAACTCGGGGATGATACCGTGCACCTGGCCCCCGGCGGTCAGGGCGGCATCGGCCATGGCCCCCATAAGGCCGTGGCCACCGCCACCGTACACAACCCGGTATCCTTGTCGAGCCACGACGGTGCCGAGCCGCGCTGCGGCATCGACATAGACCGGGTTCAGCGCCTGGCTGGAAGCGGCATAGACGGTGACAGTCCTGATAGACATCGAAACAACCGGAATCGAAACAAAATGACGACACATTGTAAACAGACTTGTCTGTTCGTGCTGCTGGCCGTGCTGGCACTGACCGGTTGCGACCGCGAGCCGGCCGAGCCGGTGGAACTGGCGCACGGTCAGGAACCCTATCTTCGCTATTGCGCGTCCTGCCACGGCAATGCCGGCGAGGGACGCCTGCCGGCCTTCCCGCCGCTGGACGGTTCGGAGTGGCTGGAGCTGCCGCCGGAGGGGCTGGCGCTGATCGTGCTTTACGGTCTGCGCGGCGAGATCGAGGTCGCCGGGCGCACCTATCGCGGTTTCATGCCGCCGATGCGCAATATCAGTGACGAGGATCTCGCTGCTATCATCGCCTTCATGGACGAGCATTGGGGCAACCGTGAACCCTCGCTGGAGGCCGCTGAGGTGGCTGACCTGCGCGGTGCCCTGTCCAGCCGCTCTCCCCTGGTCGGTTGGGAGGGCGTGACCGAGGCCCTGGAGGAGTTGGAATGAGAGTGCAGCCCGCAGCTCCCGGGAGCGGTTCGGCACTGCCGGCATCGATGGTCATTCTCGGTATTACGGTATTCGCCTACTTCCTGCAGATGAATGCCTTTACCGAGACCATGCGACTGTTCGCGCTGTGGCCGCTGGCCACGCCCGACCAGATCCGTTTCTCAGACGTCGGTGTCCTCGATACCGGTTTTGCGCCATGGCAGCTGGTCACCTACGGTTTCATGCACGGCGGACTGGGGCACCTGTTTTTCAACATGTTCGCGCTCTACATGTTCGGCCTGCCGATCGAGCGCTTGTGGGGTACGCGCCGGTTTCTCATCTACTATTTCGTCTGCCTGGTCGGCGCCGGCATGGTGCAACTGGTCGTCGCGGCGGTGACCGGCGGCGTCTATCCAACCATCGGCGCTTCCGGGGCGGTATTCGGCCTGTTACTGGCCTACGGCATGATGTATCCCAACAGCACCATCATGCTGTTGATCCCGCCGGTGCCGATCAAGGCCAAGTGGTTCGTGATCGGCTACGGTGCGCTGACGCTGTTCTTCGGCATGACCGGCACGATGTCGGGTGTGGCCCACTTCGCGCACCTGGGCGGCATGCTGTTCGGTTTCGGCGTGATTGCTTACTGGAGCCAACAGGCGGGGCGTCGGCGGTAAATTTAGGCGGGCTCGACGGCCTGCCGACGCCGGTTCGGCACCCGCGGAACCGACGCTTTTTTACCCTCGGGCGGCTGTCGATCTACCACGTATCTCATATAAACCTTTTTATTCAATAACTTAGGGAAATTATATTTGCCCCAAAATATTTATTCGCCAAATAGTTAGCCACAAAGTAATTTGCTGGCATATAATAGGGCCCGATGAAAACAGATCACACCAACGTGGAGCCCGACAGCGAAACCTGTCTGCCGGTTAACGCGGCCATCAAGGATGCGCCGGCGAATGACCCCAATGACCCCCGCGTCATGGCTGCCGTGCGTCATTTCCGCATTGTCGTCCGATCCATCCAGGCGCATTCGGCCTGGGTCGAGCGTCAGTGTGGATTGAGTGCAGCGCAGCTCTGGGCATTGTGGGAAGTGGCGCGCGCGCCCGGCATGAATGTTTCCGAGATCGCACGCCGCCTGTCGATCAAGCCGGCGACGGCCAGCAACCTGCTCGACAAGGTCGAGAACAAGGGGCTGCTGGAGCGTGCACGATCCGGACCGGATCAGCGCGTCGTCAAGCTGTTCGTGACCGACGCCGGCAACGAACTGCTTCGAACCGCACCGCTGCCGGCCCAGGGCGCTTTGCTCGACGGCCTGACCCGCATGGCGGAGGATGAGCTGGAAGGACTGAGGGGCGGTCTCGAGGCATTGGTCGAGATCCTGCGCATCAAGGATGAAGGCTCCGCACTTTCACCCATGCCGCCCGGAAAGTCGTGACTCGTGAACAACGAATTCGAAATTCAAACTTGAACCCAGAAGGTGTTGGAGAAATGGAAACCATCGTTCAAAAATACGGCGGCTCGTCGCTGGCAGAAGACGAACAACTACGTGCAGTGGCCGAGCGTGTGGCCCGTTGCCACCGTGAGGGCAACCGCGTGGTGGTCGTCGTCTCGGCGCGCGGCAACACCACCAGCCGGTTGCTGTCGTATGCCGGGAAGGTCAACTCCAATCCCGATAACCGCGAGCTGGACATGTTGCTGGCAGCCGGTGAACAGCTCTCGGCTTCGCTGCTGAGCATCACTCTGCAGGACATGGATATCCGCTCGGTCGCGCTCACCGGCCCTCAGGCCGGCGTGCTGACCTGCGATTCGCATCTCAACGCCCGCATCAGCGAGGTCGACCCCCAGCGCATGAATCATTACCTCGACGAGGGTGCCGTAGTGGTCGTGGCCGGTTTCCAGGGCGAGACCCCGGAAGGCGATATCACGACGCTGGGCCGGGGTGGTTCCGATACCACGGCGGTGGCCATCGCTGCGGCGGTTGAGGCTGACCGCTGCGAAATCTATTCCGATGTGGATGGTGTCTACACGGCTGATCCGCGCGTGGTCCCCAATGCGACCCGGATGAACGTCATCAGCCTGGCCGAAATGAAGACCATGGCGCACCACGGCGCTGGTGTGCTCAACGAGCGGGCTATCGACTACGCCATCGAGCAGGGGGTGACGATTCACGCCCGCAAGG
>SKZJ01000018.1 GCA_007127425.1 Wenzhouxiangella sp. | reverse complement strand
CATTGCAGGGCAGGCGGAGCCGCATGGCGTTTTTCGCGAAGCGAATGAAGCCATGCGAGCGCAGCCGTTGCCCGTGTTGCGCCCCTTGTAAAGGGCCCTGCCATTCACTGCGGGGCGCGTCTTGCACTGTCGGCTCAGGCGCACTCTATAAGTTACACAATGAGTGACGGGGTACACTAGGTCAGGGCAGTTGGACCGCCTGATTGGTGCCGAGACCCGGGCCCAGGATCAGGGCGTTTTCCAGTACGCGCATGGCGCCGAGCTGGGCGGCTCGGAAGGCCGGGGCGTGGGCGAACAGGATGACCTGGCCGCTACCGACCGACTCGCGCGTGATCCAGGCGCCGTTGGCGATGCGATCGCGGGCTTCCGGCCACAGCAGGCCACCGGCGCGCACGATGAGTTCCTGGTCCTCGGGCACCGGTGCCCAGCCGACCAGGCGGCCATCGCCCTCGCCTTCTGAATGGACACCGACCCGGAGCGGCGCCTGTACCGGCGGCTTGCTCATCAGGATCGGCGAGTTGGAGAACAGCACAGTCAGGAAGTCACCCGTGCCGCCGGACAGCCAGTGGCCGGTATCAACACGCGTGCCGACCAGCGCACCGGAGGGCATGAACTGGCTCTGCCATTGGTCGCGACGCTTGCGCTCCTCGCCACCCGGCAAATCGTTGTCGAAGCCGGCCCAGGGATACTCGGCCGTCTCGCCCGCACCGCGACCCCAGATATCGTCGGGCAGCGGACGGTGATTACCCAGCCACTCGCGGTGGATGGCGTCCTGGTAATCGCCCAGGTCGTCTTCGATCACCTGTGATAGTTCGCGTGTGGCCACCATCGGCTCATCGGCACTCATCAGCGCACGCGCCGAATTGCCTACGGCAACCAGCGTGCCGCCGGCCCGCACCCAGTCCTCGAGCTGGCGGGTCAGCCCTTCGGGCAGGCCACCGCCACCCCAGCGCTCGGGCAAGTAGAGCACGTTGTAGCGCCGCAGATCGGCACCTCCGATACGCTCTTCATCCAGGTGGCTGTGGCGCACACCGATGCGGTGGTCCAGCGCGTACCAGACGGCACCGAAATCGAGCATGTTGTTGCTGCCGCGCGAAAGCAGTGCGATCTTCGGCTGGGTCAGTACCTGCCACTGGCGGCCACCGAGATCGGCCAGATCGCCGGAAGCCCGGCCATGACTGACGGCATGCACGCGCACACCCAGATCCCTGGCAGCCTCGCGCACCGGCGCGGTCCAGTCGTCGAGATGACGGTTATCGTCCAGCGTCACGGCAATGGAGCCCACCGGCAGGTCGATGTCGTTGAGTTCGGAAGGGCGCACGTTGGCGCGAACGTGTACATTGCGCTCCATCAGTCGGCCGGCCAGGGCCACGGCACGATCATCACTACCCGGCACCACCAGGGCGACGGCATTGCCTGTGGACGGGAAGGACGGCGTGTCGAAGCGCTCGGAAAAATCGACCGGCTCGACGTTGCTGTCGATGTGCTGCGGGACGGTCAGCGCTTCCAGGCCGAACATCATCGAGATGTTCCAGCCGGTGGTGTCGTAGATGGTCGAGCTGCCCTCTTTCAGGATGCGCTCGCGTTCGGTGGTCAGCGCCTTTTCCGACAGTTTCGGATCGAACTCGAACATGGCCGCGATCAGGCGTGCCTCGGGCTGACGGTTCGGGATGATCAGGGTGCCGGCCGGCAGGGTGACGTTGCGCTGCTCGCGACCGAGCTGGTCGGTGGCGCGCGACACGCGGGTATCACGGGTCAGCCGATGCGCCTCGAACTGCTGGATATCGAGCAGGTCGAGCAGGTCATTGATGCGGCCCTGGTTGTCGGTCGGCAGAATGGCGAAACTGCGGCTGCCGTAGGGGCCGCGGGCCGAGACCACGTTGGCGCGGTCTTCGGCGTAGTCACGCAACATGCCTTCGCGATTGCGCTTGAGCGATTCCAGGTTGGCGACGCTGGCCAGCACCTGGTGATGCACCGACTGCTTGTAACTGATCAGGTGGGTCGGGCGCTGCACGCCGTCCTCGGCGATTCGGGCCTGTTCGTAGAGGATGCCCTGGGCACCGCGCAAGGAAGCCCAGGCATCGGTATAGCCGGGGTACCAGTCCTCATGCCACTCCCCCGAGTAGTACGGATAACCGAACTCGTCGAAAGCCTCGGCCATGTCATCGGCGAGTTCATCACCACGCGGGTAGCGGTACGGGGGGAAATGCGGGTTGTGCGGCTCACGGGCCGGCGAGAACAAGTAGGTATCCTGCGAGCCCATCTCGTGGGCATCGACGAATAGCAGCGGGCGCCATTCGATGATATGCGGGATGCGTCCGCGGGTCTCGGGATGGCGCACGTAGATCCAGTCGCGGTTGAGATCGAACAGGTAGTGGTTGCCGCGCCCGTAGGGCCAGTAACCGGCATGCACCAGCGAGCGGTCGTCGACGTTCGGCTGGGCACCCCGGGTCTGGTGGACCGCGTTGACGAAACGCATGCGCCCGTCCGGGTTCATGTTGGGATCGACGATGACGATCAGCTCATCGAGCAACTCGCGGGTGGCCTCGGATCGATCGGCGGCGAGGTGGTACATCACTGCCAGGGCAGAATCCGAGCCCGAACTTTCATTGCCGTGGATGGAATAGGCCATCCAGGCCACGGCCGGCAACTCGCCAATCAGATTGTCACGTTCGCCGGACGACACGTCACGCGGGTCGGCCAGCTTGCCCAGGCCTTCGCGGATTTCGCGCGAGCGCGCCAGGTTATCGGGCGAGGAGATGACCAGGTAGACCAGGTCCCGGCCCTCGTAGGTCTGGCCGTACTCGATCAGCTCGACGCGATCGGAAGCCTCGGCCACGATGCGCGAATACTCAACGATCTGCTCGGAGGTCGCGACGCGTTGGCCGACCGGAAAGCCAAGCACCTCATCGGGTGTCGGGAAGTCAGGATCGTGGTCGGCGCCGGCCGGGTAGAGCGAGCGCTCGTAGTCCAGCCCATCCAGCGGCGACGGCGCGGGATCGGGGTAAGGGGTCTCGGCCAGCGCCAGGGAGGCGACAGCAATCAGAATCAGGGCCAAACGATGCATCGGCGGTTTTCCTCAATAAATTTGTACAAGACTGGAGAGTTTAACCCCTCCCTCCTCCCGAAGTTGTCAGCACACGTCCCGCCGCCACCCAGCCATGTGCACCGGCCGCTCGCCTCGCCACCACGCCCGTTTCGAACATTGGAATTTCGGTCATTGGAATTTGTTTGGTGTTTGGTGCTTGGTGCTTGGAAATTGCAAGCTCGATCCATTACCTGAAGACAGGGGTTTCTCCCGGGGATTCTAAAGACGCCCTTCAAGGGGCTATCATTGGACATCATGAAACCGTCATTCAGAACCGCTGGCCGGATTGACGAGGTGCGCTACGAGATTCGTGGGGCGCTGGCGCGGCGTGCGCGTGAGCTCGAGCAGCAGGGCAATGACGTCCTGCACCTCAATATCGGCAACCCCGGTGCTTTTGGTTTCCGCACGCCTGAAACCATGCGGCGCGCCATCATTCGCAACCTCAAGTACTCGGAAGGTTACGGACCGCAGACCGGCATCTTTCCGGCGCGCGAAGCCATCGCCATGCAGTTCCAGGCGCGCGGCCTGACCGAGACCCGCGACGAGCAGGTCATCATCGGCAACGGCGTGTCCGAACTGGTCGACATCGTGCTGCGCTCGCTGCTCGATCCCGGCGAGGAAGTGCTGGTGCCCGCGCCGGATTACCCGCTGTGGACCGCGGCGGTGACACTCAATGGCGGCAAGGCCCTGCACTATCCCTGTCGGGTCGAGAACCACTTCATTCCCGATGTGGCCGAGCTGGAAAAACTCGTCACACCGAAAACGCGTGCGCTGGTGGTCATCAACCCCAACAACCCCACCGGTGCGGTCTATCCCGAAAGCGTGTTGCAGGAGCTGGCCGATTTCGCCACCCGCCATGATCTGATTCTGTTCTGCGACGAGATCTACGATGCCATCTGCTACGACGAGGCGCGCTTCCAACCGATGGCGCCGCTGGCCACCGACACACTGTGCGTGAGCTTCGGCGGACTGTCCAAGGTCTACCGCGCCTGCGGCTGGCGGGTGGGCTGGGCGGTCTTTACCGGGGCGCTGGAACGGGCCGAGGAATACCGGCTGGCCGTCGAAAAGCTGGCCGCCCTGCGGCTTTCGGCCAACGTGCCGGGACAATGGGCGGTGCAGACCGCGCTGGGCGGCTACCAGTCCATCGCCGACCTGGTCGCGCGCGGCGGGCGGCTGCATGACTCGCGCCAGGCCGTGATTGAAGCTTGTGACAAGAGTCGATTCCTCGACCTGGTCGCACCGATGGGCGCGATGTATGCCTTCCCGTCGGTCGATCCGGCAGTGTTTCCCGACTTCGACGACCACCGCTTTGCCGCCGAACTGCTCGAGCACAAGCACATCCTGATCGTGCCGGGCTCGAGCTTCAATATTCCCGAACGCAACTTCTTCCGTCTCACCTTGCTGCCGGAAGCCGAACAGCTCGAAGAAGCTTTTGAACGTATCGACGACCTGCTCGAAGAACTCGTCGATGAACCACAACGACTCCAGGCCGTGAAATGACCGAAACCGAGAACACCAATCCCCTGCTCGCGCCGGGGCTGCCCCGCTTTACCGCCATTGAGCCCGAACACGCCATGCCGGCCATCGAGCAAGGACTGGCCGATTATCGCCGGGTCATTGCCGACATCGAGCAGCTCGACGATCCCGACTACGCCAGCGTGGTCGAGGCCGAAACCCTGGCCGACGATGCGCTGGACACGGCCTGGTCGAGCATCTCGCACCTGCACGGAGTGAACAACACGCCCGAGTGGCGCGAGGCCTACCAGCAGTGTCTGGAAACCATGACCCGCTTCCACACCGAGCGCGGTCAGAACCCGAAGCTGTTTCGAGCCTGGCAGATGCTGGCCGAGCGTGACGATTTCAGCTCACAGCCTGCCGCACTGCGCGCCACGATTGAACACGAGCTGCGCGAGTTTCGACTCTCCGGCGTCAACCTGCCGGACCCGGAACGCAAGCGCTTCGCCGAGATCAACCTGCGCCTGTCGGAGCTGGGCAATCGCTTCGGCAACCACGTGCTCGACGCAACCGAGGGCTATAGCGAGCACTTCGACGACCGCCGGGCGCTGGACGGCCTGCCTGAGTCGGAACTCGACCTGCTCGCCGGCATGGCCCGCCAGCATGATCGTGACGGCTGGATGGCCAACCTTTCCTTCCCGGCCTTCCGCGCCATCGCCACCTACGCCAACAACCGCGATCTGCGCGAGCGCTTCTACCGGGCTTTCGTCACCCGCGCTTCGGACACCGGACCGCAAGGCGGACAGTACGACAACTCGCCCATCATCCGCGAGATGCTCGCATTGCGGCAGGAACAGGCCGACCTGCTTGGATTCGAACATCACGCCGCCATGCGCCTGTCCACGCGCATGGCCGACAGTGCCGACCAGGTCGAGGCATTCCTGCGCGACCTGGCAGAGCGCGCCCGTCCCATGGCCCGGGAGCAGCTCGAGGAACTGACCGAATTCGCTGCCGGGCACGGCGCACCCACACCGCTCGCACCCTGGGACATCGGTTACTGGAGCGAAAAACTGCGCGACGAAAAGCTCGGCATCAACCAGGAAAAGCTCAAGCCCTGGTTCGAGCTCACGCGCGTGTTCGACGGCCTGTTCACCACGGCCCGCGACCTGTTCGGCCTCGAGTTCAGCGCAGACGATGCCATCGAAACCTGGCACGAGGACGTACACTTTTTCCACGTCATCGGCCAGGACGGCGAGCCGGTTGCGGGACTGTACCTCGACCTCTACGCGCGGGCCGGCAAATTCGGCGGCGCCTGGATGGACGTGTGCCGAACCCGCCTCAACATGGGAGGACGCGAGCAACTGCCGGTGGCCTACCTGACCTGCAACTTCGCCCCGGCCTCCGAGGGCCAGCCCAGCCTGCTGACCCACGACGACGTGGTCACCCTGTTCCATGAATTCGGCCACTGCCTGCACCACATGCTCACCCGGGTCGGCATCCCGACCGTCGGCGGCATCAACGGCGTGGAGTGGGACGCGGTGGAACTACCCAGCCAGCTCATGGAGGGTTGGGCCTGGGAGGAAGACGCGCTCGCCCGCTACGCCCGCCATGTCGAGACCGGCGAACCGTTGCCGGCCGACCTGCTCAAGGGTCTGAAAGCCGACCAACAATTCCACGGCGCCATGGCCCTGGTCCGGCAAGTCGAGTTTGCCCTGACGGACCTGACCCTGCACATCGAACCCGATGCCGACCCGGTCGAGGTCATGCGTCGCATCAACGGGGAAATAGCGGTGATTCGGGCACCCGAGTTCAATCGCCACCTGATGAGTTTCTCTCACCTGTTCGACGGCGGCTACGCGGCCGGATACTACAGCTACCTGTGGGCCGAACAACTGGCCCGGGATGCCTTCGAGCTGTTTATTGAACAGGGGCTGTTCGACCGTCGCTGCGGCGAAAAACTGGCCCGGGAGATCCTCGAAGTCGGTGCCAGTCGGCCGATGGCGGAGTCGTGGCAGGCCTTCCGCGGCCATGAACCCCGTCTGGAACCGCTGCTGAAAAGCTACGGCATCGCCGCCTGACGACATCACTGCCCGGAGGGCAAGCGCTCGGTGGCAGTCGATCCCGTCCGGCAGCGGCTCAGCAGATGCGATTGCGCCCGGAGGATTTGGCCTGGTAGAGGCGGCGATCAGCCTGCCGCAGCAGTTCACTCATATCGTCGAGCTCATTCGACCAGGTCGCAACTCCGCCCGACAGCGTCACGGTGCGCTGCTGACCGCCCACATCAAAGCTTTCGGCCTCGATCGACTGACGAATCGATTCACCGATCGTTCGGGCGTCGTCGGCAGTCGTATCGGGCAGGATGACGGCGAATTCCTCGCCACCGATGCGCGCAAGGGTATCGGAAGCCCGTACGCGTTCCTGCGCGATACGCGCCAACTTCTTTAGCACCCCATCGCCGGCCAGGTGACCGAACTCGTCGTTGATTTCCTTGAAGAAGTCCAGATCCAGAATCATGATGGCCAGATCACGGTGCTCGTCGCGTCGGGCCTTGGCCATCTCGGTCCTGAGTACAGCCATGGCATGGCGACGATTGTAGAGACCGGTCAGTGCATCGCGGATGGTGCTTTCGTGCAGTTCCGAGTGATACCCCGCCTCGATATTGCCCTCGTCGACGAATTTCAGGACAGTCTGGCTGACGCGAAGATGATCGCCGTCCCTGAGCGGCGCACGGTCGGTCATCTCCTCGTTGAGGAAGGTGTGATTGGTGGAATTGAGATCCTCCACCCAGAAGCGTCCGCTTTCACGGTAGATGCGACAGTGACGGCGGGAGATGCTGCGCTCGGAGATCTGGAAGTCGCTTTCGATGCTGCGCCCGAGCACCACCGGTTTGTCGCCCAGCACGACACGCGAACCCAGCCGGGGGCCCCGGATGATGACCAGGCAGGCGTCATGACTATCCCGGGTATCCTGACGAGTTCCGGCCAGCACCGTCTCGATGTCAGTACGCGTACTTTGGTTCGATTCCTCGGACAAGTGCTTGCTTCCGTTCTCGTTGTTGAGCCGCCTGATTGGTCGCAGTTTACAACGTAACGCGCCCGACTGACCACGTGGCGCCCCCTGCTTCTCTGCGCGCCGAGTGCTGCTGACGCTTCCGCAATCCTTACCAGCGTCGCTCCAGGCTGGCGAATACTGTGCGGCCCGGTCCCGGAAAGTAGCGGAAATTGCCGAAGGCGAAGTCGGCCCGCTCGGCGTAACGTCGATTGGTCAGGTTTCTCAATCGCAGCGAAGCGGTCCACTCCGCGGCCAGTTCGCGGTGTACGAAGGCGTGCCAGAGCGTGTGGCCGCCGTAGCGACGGGTGTTCTCGGCATCCAGCCAGTAGGCACCGGTATGTTCGACGGCCAGTTGCGTCAGCCAGCGGTCGTCCGGGCGCCAGGTCAGGTCGGCACTGGCCAGCTTGCGCGGTGCCGAGGAAATGTCCCGACCGCGCTCAATGCGCTCACCGCCGAGATCGCGATCGAAGCGGTACCAGTGAATGGCGTAGGTGCCGCGTGCGGCTGCGCTGAGCTTATCGGTCAGGCGCTGCTGCACGGAGAACTCGACGCCACGATGCCCGGTTTTCCCGTCGCTGACATTGAAGCCATCGGCATCACGAAAGATGAAGTTGCGCTTGCGCTGGTAGAAGCCCACCAATTCCCACTCCAGCGCCCCGCTGCCGCGCAGGCCCAGCTCCACGGCATCGAGCGTTTCGGCATCGAGATCGGCCACGTCCTGCCCGCGTTGCAGACGATACAGCTCGGTCGCCTGCGGTGCCCGGAAGCCACGTGCCAGCCGAATCCAGGCCATGCCCTCGTCGAAGCGCCGGCTTACGGTCAGTTCCGGGGCCAGTTCCAGGTAATCGTCGCTGCGGTCGGCCGGCCGGTTGTAGAGGCAGCCGCCGAAGTCACAGGCACTGCCGTCTTCGGCCCGGTTGCCGTCGGCCATGAGGTTGTCGTAGTCGTAGCGGATCCAGTCGGCATGCAATCCCGCACGAATCCGCCAGTTGGCCAGCGGTTCATGATCGAGCGCCAGGTAACCGCCCAGTCGCTGACCGTCAACCTCGTAGTCGTAATGGCGTCCGGGCGGGCGAATGCCGGCCACCGGCGGCGGCCCGGCGGCCTGACCGGCCTGGGCCTGGGCCAGGAACCCGCTGAACAACTCTGCGTCAACGCCCCATTGAAGCGTGCCGACCGGAACCTGCCGGTCCTGGTCGAACTGCACACCGGCCGAGACCTGGCCGTTTCGCTCCAGCGGCTGACCGGGCAGGAAATGCTGAAGGAAGGTCATGCGTGATCGACGGGCGAAGCCGGTGAAGCGATTTTCCGTGCCGTGGTCGTCCTGCCACTCCGCGCGGCTGACCAGGCGAACGGCCGAGCCGGTCCTGAAAGCTTCCGGGTTGAGATTGGCCCGTCGCAAGACCGGGTCGGCGTAAGCCCGCTCGCCCAATATGAAACCGGCGGTGTCCTGGTCCAGGCGGGCACCGGAAAGAATGGTCTCCCACTGCCCCCATGCCGTGGGCGCGGCGTGATGCAGGGTCAGGAAATGATGGTCATAACCCTCACCTTCGCGAAAGCTGCCGGCATCCACCGTGGAGGCATCCACCGCCAGTGCACCGTCACCGACATCGCCGGTCAGGCGCAGCTCGCCGCGATAAAAATCGTCGCTGCCGGCGTCCACGCGAACGGCATTGAGCGGTCCGGCCAATGGCGAGCGGGTGCGCACATCGATGACGCCGTGCAGCCCGCCGGAGGCATGGCCCAGTCCGCCGGGGCCGCGCAGCACGCTCACGCCCGAGGCCTGGTGCAGGTTGACCTCGAACAGGTTGTTGACGTTGCAGAACCCGGGAGGGCGGATCGGGATGCCCTCTTCCAGGATCAGCAGCGCGCCGCAACCGCCGGCCCCGGCCAGCAGCGGTGAGCGCACCGCGCTGAGGTGTTCCTGGCCACTGCCGCGGGTCACCCAGGAGCCGGGCAGGCGCGCGAACACCTCCGACGGATGGGTTGGCCGGATAGGCTCCAGGTCGGCATCCGACAGCCGGGCCGTGGCCTGTTCGGTGCCCGGCGCGATATCGCGCCCGCGCACCTCGATTCGGTCGGTCACCGGCACATCACCGGCCATGACGAGCAACAGCAGCCCTTCAAGCATGAATCAGTCCTCTCGGTTCTCGCGTCTGCGCAGCCTTGCCAGGATCACGAATGTAACGGCACCGCCCAGTGTGAGCGTGAAGGGAAACACCAGCACCCAGCGCCCGAGTCCGGTCGAGAGCCCTTCGAGGTACTGGTACAGGGCCACCCCGGCCAACGGCGCGATCAGACCGCGAATGCCGGTCAGGGTGACGTGAATCCCCATGTAGAGGGTGGACTGGTCGTCTCTGGCGAAGTCGTTGTGGCCGAGGTTCCAGCCCAGCTTGCCGCCGGCCGAGGCCATGCCCAGCGCCACCGCACCCGGCCAGAACAGCAGCTTCCAGTCGGCGGCCGAGGCCAGCGTGAAGAGGAACAAAGCAATGACAAACATCCAGCCCTGGCGTGCCCGGTAGTCGAGGATGTGCACGGCATCGAGCCGACGCGCCCAGATCGGGGTAAAGAAAGCCAGCGTGATCAGCGGAATGGTGGTGGTGATCAGCACCTGTTCGAAGCGGGCAAAGCCGAACTGCTCGTTGAGCAGAATGACCAGCAGCGCAATCACCATCAGGTTTCCGCTGCCGAAGGCGAACATGGTCAGCATGTAGCGCCGGTACCAGCGGTCGTTTCTCAGGATCTCGATGCCCGCACGCAACTGCCCGCCCACCCGTTCACGCCGCTGTGAGAGTTCTTCGTGCTGAATGCGGCGACCACCGCGAACGCGGGTAGCCTGGTATCGCCAGGCGGCCCACAAACCGAACGCCCCCGCGACCGGAAACAGGGCACGCCAGATTTCCGGCCACCAGGACATGGCCAGGCCGATGCCGGCGGCGATGGCGGCGATGACCAGCGAATAAATGACGGTAATGCGCCCGGTGATCCGGGCACGCACGTGACGCGGGAAATTGGCCCGCCAGATGGCCGCGCGCAGGGTGATGACCCCCGCCCAGGCCAGGCGGCTCAGAATCATGGCCACCGTCACCAGCACCAGCCCGAAGACATTGTAGGGCGCCAGTGCCATCAGGATCAGGAATGCGGCCGTCATCGCCATCAGGGCCGAGACCCAGGCCGGCTTGTAGCGGCCCTCGGCCAGTCCCGAGACCAACAGGCTGACCATGTTGGCGAAGGCGGGGGCGCCGGCCACCAGGCCGACGGCAATGTTGACCCAGACCGGGTCGGCCGCACCCTCGAACTGGGTCTTGACCACCACACCGACCAGCCCGCCCTCGAGTGCCCCGAGCGCGATGGCCATACCGGCATTCGCACGAATCTCGCGCGGCATCAGGTGGCGGGCGACGAACGGCAGCTCGGTTTGTTGCTGGGGGGGCATGGGGGTATTTTAGACGGGTGAGGTGTGAGGTGTGAGGTGTGAGGTGTTAGGTGTTAGGTGTTAGGTGTGAGGTGTTAGGTGTGAAGTGTTAAGTGTGAAGTGTGAGGGGTAAGGTTTTAGGTTTCAGGGGTCAGGAGACGGAACCAGTCTGCCAAAGTACAATGCCGCCATGACCATGAATCAGCATTACGAGCGCGACGAAGACGAACGTGCCTGGCTTGAGCGCACCCTCACCGGCGATATTCCGTTGGGGGGTGCGATGGATCTGACGGTTGCGCGGCTCGACGAAGACGGCGTCTTGCTGGCATTGCCGCTGGCGGCCAACGTCAACGACAAGGGCACGGCCTTCGGCGGGGCGCTGGCCAGTGCGATGATCCTGGCCGGGTGGTCGCTGCCGCGCTTGCTGATGCGGCGGGCGGGGCTGAAGGCGGAGCTGGTCATCGGCCGTTGCGAAATCCGTTTCACCCGGCCGGTCGCCGGGGCCTTCGAAGCATTTTGTCCCTGGCCCGATACGGCCAATTGCGAACGATTCGTCCGTCGGCTGGATGAGGCTGGGCGGGCCAGCCTGGTGCTGGCGCCGGAGATCCGGGCCGACGGAGAGGTGGCAGCGACGCTGTCGGCGAAGTATGCTGCACTCGGACCATCAGGAAGCCCGTCATGAGAGCTGCCGTACTCGTCATCCTTTCCAGCATGGTGTTGCTGATCGCCTGCGGCACCGGCCAGCGGCACGATGACCGCCAGGATGCAATGGAACGCTGGGAAGCGCTGGTCCGTTGGAACGAGTTCGATGCCCTGGTCGACATGATTCATCCCGAGTGGCTGGCCGAGAACCCGATTCACCCGGTCGATATCGACCGTCTGCACCAGTTCCGGGTGACCGAATACCGCACGCGCCAGATGCTGGTCGACCCTGACGGTCTGGGCTTCGAGCGCGTGGTACGCATCCGCATGTACCACGTGCACAGCGCGCGCGAACGCGTTGTCGATTATCGCGAGGTCTGGCGCTACGACGAGGACTTCGAACGCTGGCTGCTGCACTCCGGGTTGCCGGACCCGCGGCGACCCTAGAATTCCAAGAGGGGGATTCGAGTACAACCGGAGGGTCAACAACATGCGAACCATCGCGATCGTTAACGCCAAGGGCGGCTGCGGCAAGACCACCATTGCCACCTCACTGGCGGCGGCACTGGCCTGGGAGGGCTACTCGGTCGCCCTGGGCGACATGGATCCGCAGCAGTCATCCAGTGACTGGCTGGCGCAGCGCCCCGAAGAGTATCCCGGAATCATCGGCGTCAATGCCCAGGACGGCCCCTTGCGGGCACCGCCGGATACCGACATTCTCGTCATCGACACCCAGGCCGGCATTCACGGCCACGACCTGGGCAACGTCGTGCGCCGCTCGCAAACCCTGCTCGTGCCCGTGCTGCCCTCGCCCGTGGATATGCGCGCGGCCCGGCGCTTCCTCGATCACCTGCTGGAACTCAAACCCATCCAGACCCGGCAGGCCAAGGTCGGCCTGATCGCCAACCGGGTGCGCCCCCATACCATCATCTACCGGGAACTGACCGGCTTCCTGGACGACTTTCGCGTCCCGGTGGTCGGCCAGCTGCGCGATTCGATGAACTATGTGCGGGCCTTCGAGCGCGGCCTGACCGTTTCCGACCTGCCGCCCTACCTGGCCTGGCAGGACTGGGAACAATGGGAAGTCATTCTCGACTGGATCCGGAGCAAACGCTCGATGGGGAAAGGGGGGTGAGGTTTCAAGTGTG
>SKZJ01000067.1 GCA_007127425.1 Wenzhouxiangella sp. | reverse complement strand
CGGCCATCGCTTCAACCGCGATGTTGTTCGTCTTCGCCTTGCTCGGATCGCTGATATTCCAGCTTTTCGGCATCACCCTGGCCGCCTTCCGGATTGCCGGTGGCCTGATCCTTTTCGGCATTGCCATGAGCATGCTCAACAAGAGCGAGGCACCCGATCACACCCGGTCCGATGCACAACCCTCGCGTGCATTGCTGGCCCAGGACATCGCAATCGTGCCGCTGTCCATCCCCTTCATCAGCGGTCCCGGTGCCATTGCCACTGCCATGATCCTGACCAGTGAGGCTGCGGGATTCTGGTACACCATCGTGGTGTACTTTGCCATCGCCGTAACCACGGTGTCGTGCTATTTCACCATGGTCTACTCCAACCACGTCATCCGCTGGCTCGGCAACAGCGGCCGACGCATTCTGACCAAGGTGTTCGGCCTGATCCTGGCCGTGATCGCCGTCCAGTTCGTACTCAACGGCATCGGCGATGCCGTCACTGATTTCCTGAACCAGAGCAACGGTGTACTCGGCAACGACTGATTCCAAGACTGGAACAGGACTACGACTCGGATACACAGACCCGATTGCGGCCTTTCTGCTTGGCTCGGTAGAGGGCATCGTCGGCGCGCTTGAATAATGCCGCCCCGTCCTCACCCGGCCGACATTGCGCCACGCCAAAGCTGCCCGTTACGTTGATTTCATCGTGAAAGCGCGTATCGGCGATCAATTTCCGAAAGGCTTCTGCGGCCCGGCTCGCGGCATCCAGGTCGGTTTCGAGGAGGATCAGCAGGAACTCCTCGCCGCCCCAGCGGACTCCGATATCCTGACGGTTCAGATGTTGGTTGACCAGGTGGCCGATGCGTTCGATCACGAGATCGCCCATCGCGTGGCCGTGCTCATCGTTGACGGCCTTGAAGTGATCGATATCGAGCAGCGCCACACTCAAGGGCTTCTCCTGCTGCCGGGCCCCGATGATGGCGGCGTTCAGCTCGCTCTCGCCAGCCTTGTGATTGAGCAGCTCGGTCAGGCCGTCCGATTCGGCTTGCTGGCGAAGGCGGCGCATCAGGCGTACCTGCGCGGTGACGTCGCGCTGAATGGCCAGATAATGGGTGACTTCACCCTTGTCGTTTCTGACCGGCGAGGTACGCCACTCGATGTGGAAGGGGCGCCCGTCCTTGCGGTAGTTGATCGTCCGGCCTTCGAAATTGCGACCGGCTTCCAGTGCACGACGAAGCCGGTCTGTTACCTGCCGGTCGGTCTCCTCGCCCTGGAGGATGGCGGGCGTGCGCCCGATGACCTCGTCCCGACTCCACCCCGTCATCTCACAGAATGCCGGATTCACGTAGACGATCTCGGGATGAGAGAGATTGCTGTCGGTGATCAGGACCGAGTCGTAGCTGGACTCCAGCGCGGCCTCCGCCAGGTTCTGCAAGTCGGCTTCAATCATGCTTTTCTCAACGGCACGAGGCATTCCCCAACACGATTGCCAGATTGGAAAGTAGCAGGCCTTTCAGACATCGGCAAGCATTCCGTGTGCCCCAAAGATGTCATCAGGAGGTAGGCTGGGAAGACGAATCGGGCCAGTCAGTTTTCAAGAGATTTCTATCGCCCCCGCAACGCATGATCTGGCACACGGGATTTGCAAAAGGCGGCGCCATCGGGGTTGCCGCAGCAGCCTTTTTGCTGCTGGTGTCACCTTTGCTGTAATGCACTTCGGCACACCACGAATTATTTGAAGCTCTGCCGATCAGCCACCGTGCTGGCGGCGCCCCCGGTGGTCGTGTGTGTCGACGGCTGACTATGCCTCCTCGACCCAGAGCTTGCACCAGCCGTCTGGGCTGATCTCGCCGGCGACCACTTCGCAGGTGTTGTCCTCGGCGACGAAGAACCGGCAGTTGCCACAGCGCTCGTCACCTTCGGGATGGTCCTGGTACTCGGCTTGTTCCTGGCTCATCTTTCCGGCTTCATTGTCCGGGCTGGCCGATGGCGCATCGTCCTGGCTGGCCGACGGTGCATCGTCCGGACTGGCCGGCGGCGCATCGTCCTGGCTGCAGCCTGTCAACAATGCTGGAACGGCCAGCACGCAACCGGCAGTAATAACGCTGCGCACAACAATGCGGCGTTTGGGATCGTACTCTTTCATTCCTCGCTCTCCTTCCTCGGGAAAAACGTTGAACGCAGGCGCCACCTCAATCACGCGGGGGCACGCCCTCGCTGCCCATCCTGCCGGACAGCAGGGTCGCCTCGTGAACCGAAAACTAATACCTTACCACCCGGTATCATCAAAGCTGGCCGCCGACGAATCCCACATGAGCTTTCCCATACCTGAATTGATTGTGATTGCACTGGCAATAGCCGGATATTTCGCCTACCGGATATTTCGCCAGCGAAAGCGCGAGTCGGTCAGAGATCGTCCATTCCCCGATCAGTGGCACCAAATCCTGGAACGGAACATGCCATTGTATCGGCGCCTGCCGGAGGACCTGCGCTCGGAATTGCACGAACATATACATCTGTTCCTGCATGACAAGCGCTTTTATGGTTTTGATGGGCTGGAGGTCACTGATGAAATCCGCCTGACCATTGCCGGACATGCCTGTTTGCTGCTGCTTAATCGCAACTGCCTGGGGTATGCGAACTTTTCATCCGTATATGTCTATCCAAGCACGTTTATCGGTGAACACAGAACCAGCGATGGCGTGTTGGAACAGGTCGGTCAGCAAGCCAGGCTCGGCGAATCCTGGCACCGAGGACCGATCATTCTGGCCTGGGATGCGGTGCTTCATGGCGCGCATGACATCAATGATGGTCACAATGTCGTTCTGCACGAGTTTGCCCACAAACTTGACGACGCCGACGGACAGGTGGATGGCCTGCCGATTCTCCATCAGCACTCGCACTACGTCAGTTGGGCGCGGGTCATGCAGCGAGAGTTCGAACAGCTGCAAAGGAATGCCGCCAACGGCATAGAGACCGTCATGAACCACTACGGCGCGACCAATCCTGCCGAGTTCTTCGCCGTCCTGACCGAGACCTTCTACGAAAAGCCGCGCCAGCTAAAGCACCATCATCCTGACCTATATGCTGAAATGAAGAAGTGTTTCCGCGTCGACCCCCTCATTTGGCATGAAAACGATCGGTAACCCGGAGTTGGCGGCAACCGTATCTATGGTGCCAGCATCACCAGCGTGATGATGATCATTAAGTTTGCCTGAAAATGAGATGCAGTTCTCTATATTGATTTCGCTCTGAGATCGGCGTAAGGTCAGATCATATAGCAGCTTGCAGTAGAGGACGCCGCCATGATCATCCGTATTCTGAGTTTGATGTTCGCACTGACCCTGGTTGCCTGCGATCGCCAGGGTGCGCACTGGGAAGAAGCTCAGCAAGAAGGCACCATCACCGCCTATGAAGAATATGTGGAGCGTTACCCGGATGGTCCGAACGCCGACCAGGCCCGAAACCGCATCGAAACCCTGCGTGCCGAGCAGGCCTGGGCGGAAGCGCAACAACGCGACACGATG
>SKZJ01000090.1 GCA_007127425.1 Wenzhouxiangella sp. | reverse complement strand
TCCGGTCAGGTCCTGGCCCAGCAGGTCGCATCCGGTCTTGGGGGGCAGGTGCTTGATCAGGACGGCAACCCGGTGGTCGGTGCCACCGTCGAGATCGTTCACGAACCGACCGGCACGACCCGGTTCACCGATACCCGCGAGGGTGGACGCTACCAGGTCACCGGCCTGCGTGTTGGCGGCCCCTACCGCATCACCGCCTTCCGCGAGGGTTTCGAGACAGACACCGTCGAAAACGTTCAGCTTCGTCTGGGCGAGACCGAGACGATCAATTTCCAGGTAGTCGACTCGGACGATGTGGATCGCATGGTCGTCGCCGGGCGGCGAATCGCTACGATCTTCCAGCCCGACAACATGGGCAGCGGTTCGACCATCGGTGCCGAACGCATCGACAATTTCGCTTCGATCAATCGTTCGATCAATGACTACATCCGTCTCGACCCGCGCGCTACCGTGGTGGATCGCGGCCGCAACGAGATCTCGGTCGGCGGTGGACACAACCGTTTCAACAACATCATGATCGACGGCGTGACCGCCAACGACGCATTCGGTCTCAACGCCGACGCACAGCCGGCCGTCCGCCAGCCCATCGCCATTGACTGGATCGAGCAGATCTCGGTACAAATGAGCCCCTACGATGTCACCCAGACTGGCGGCACTGGCGGCATCATCAACTCGGTGACCAAGAGCGGCGGCAACGAGTTTTCCGGCCGCGTCTACGGAAATTACCGTGACGAGAGCATGATCCGCGGCGATTTTCCCGAGTTCGACGACTGGGTTTACGGCGCCTACCTGAGCGGTCCGATCATTCGCGACAACCTGTTCTTCTTTGTCGGCTACGAGAAATCACGCCAGGACGATGTTTCCGGGGACCTGGTCGGACTGCGCAGCAGCGGGGCCCAGACCGTTTTCGATGCCACGCCCGAAGAGATCGACGAGATCATCAGTATTGCGCGCGGGTTCGGTTTCGAGCCGGGTGATACCTCCTCACCGCTGTCGCGCGCCGAGCAGGACAACTGGATCGCCAAGCTCGACTGGCAGATCTCCAACGACCACCGCGCCAGCCTCCGCTACACCCAATCGGAAGGCTCGGAGTCCAACTTCAGCCGCAGCCGCTTCGGCTTCGACCTGTCCTCGCGCTTCTACACCCAGGACATCGACTACGACAGCTGGACGCTGCAGGTCTTCAGCGACTGGACGACGAACCTGTCCACCGAGTTGCGTGCCACCACGGCCAACTACGTCTCGGCCTTCGGTATCGGCACGCCGCAGCCGCAGGTTGAAGTCGAGACCGATGCCGGCACGGTCCGGTTCGGTACCGAACGTTTCCGCCATGCCAACCAGCTCGACGTCGACACCAACCAGGTGTTCTTGAAGGCGAACTATTTTGCAGGTGATCATTCCATCGATTTCGGCTTCGACTGGACCGAGGAGGATTATTCGAACCTGTTCGTCGAGTCCAGCCTGGGTACCTACAGCTTCGACAGTATCGATGATTTCGCCAGCGGCAACGATGGCGTGCGCTACAGCCTGCGCGTCAGTGCCGATCCGAATGATCCGTTCTTCCCGCGTGCCGATTTTGCCTGGGATGTGATGGGCCTGTTCATCCAGGACAACTGGTCGGTGACTTCGAACCTGACCCTGCAGTACGGCCTGCGCTTCGAGACCTTCGGAACATCCGACGATCCGTTGCGAAACGAGCTGTTCGAGCAGACCTTCGGCTTCAGTAACACCGGCACCATCGACGGCGAGAACCTGATCCAGCCTCGGCTGGGCTTCAACTGGCAGCCTGACACATTGGATTACAACGCCCAGTTGCGCGGTGGTGTGGGCCTGTTCCGCGGTCGCAATCCCGGCGTCTGGATCACCAACCCGTTCTCCAACCCCGGCGGCACCATTGATGTGTTCACCTGTGACTCGCGCGGCGATGCCACCGGTTGTACGGACCTCGACCCGAACTTCATGATCAATCCCGACCCGGCCCAACAGCCGCGCCTGGGCGGCATCACGCCGGCACAGGACGTGGACGTGGTCGAGGACGGCTTCAACCTGCCGTCCGAATGGAAGGCCAACCTGGGCTGGGACATGGAACTGCCCGGCATCGAGCGTTCCAACCTGACCGTGGAAGTCAGCAAGACCTGGGTCAACGACTCCATGTACTGGACCGACGAAAACCTCGGCCCCGTACAGGGCCAGCTGCCTGATGGCCGCAATCACTATTGGGCCAACCCGAACACCCGCTCAGGAGCCCGTACCGGACGCGACCCGGCCTTCAACAACGTGATCGTGATGCGCAATACCTCGCAGGGTGAGCGCACCAATGCCACGGTCTCGCTCGACAAGACCTGGATCGGCGACTGGGGCAGCTTGTTCGGTCGCGTCTCCTACAATTACATGAGCGCGACCGATGTTTCTTCGGGGACCTCCTCGCGTGCCATTTCGAGCTTCCGCAACCAGCCGGTGTACAACACCAACGAAGAGATCGCGGGTCGTTCGATCTATGAGATCGGCAACAGCTTCAACCTGATGGGGCAGTACACCGCCCACTGGTTCGATTTCGGCGCCACCCGCTTCAGCACCTACCTGCAGCGCCGGGACGGTCGCCGCTTCTCATGGGCTTTCGACGGCGACATGAACGGCGACGGCGTGTTCCACAACAACCTGTTGTTCGTACCCAACCGGGGTGACGTGCTGTTCGTCGATCGCAGCGGCAACCTGGACCCGGTCGGTGAGGCCGCGTTCTTCGAGCTGGTCGGCAACGTCTCGGACCTGAGCAGGGCGCAGGGCGGCGTGATCGACAAGAACTCGACGCGCAGTTCCAACGTGACTCAGATGGATATCCGTATTGCGCAGGACTTCGACTTCGGCAACCGCTTCCGCGGCCAGCTGTTCTTCGATATCGAGAACTTCACCAACCTGCTCAACTCGAGCTGGGGTGCGATCGACCAGGTCCCGTTCAATTGGACTGCGCGTCCGGTGGCTTTCGAGGGTGTGCACCCCGAAACCGGCCAGATGCTGTACCGTTGGCTTGATCGTGGAACCGAGGCCAGCGACTACGAAAGTCGCCAGGACGGTACCGGGGAATCGCGCTGGCGTGCCCAGGTCGGTGTCCGGTTCGAGTTCTGATTGGTCGAATCGAGTTCCGATTGGTCGAACGAACAACAACAAGAAAGCAAACGGCCAGCCCCTGCGCTGGCCGTTTGCATTTCCGGCGCTCATAATGGCCATTCCAAAGGACTTTTCCGTAATTCAATGAACGATCATTCAATCCACGAAACGTCGCGCGACTGCATGGATGAGAAGGTGTCGACGCGGATCTACCCGGCCGGCAGCCTCAAGGTGCTATCGCGCGAAGAGGTCTCGCGCCTGTCTGACGCGAGCGAGGAAGTCGGCGAGTTGCTTCGACAGGTATCGCTGGCCGTACTCAACTCCGGTGAGCAGGGCGATGATGCCGAACGCATGCTCAATGCGTACCGGGATTTCAGCCTGGAGATTCACCAGGTCAATCGCGGCATGCGTATCGACCTGGAGAATGCCCCGGGCTGCGCCTTCGTCGACGGCCGGATGATTCACGGTATCCGCGAGTTGCTCTCCGCGGTGGTGCGAGACATCGTCTACTTTCATACCGAGATCAAGCCCAATCCCTATTTCGACCTGAAGCGTTCCGAAGGCATCACCAATACGGTATTCGAGATCCTGCGCAACGCGCGCCTGCTGGAAGCCGAGCGCGATCCCAGCCTGGTAGTGTGCTGGGGCGGTCACTCGATCAGTGCCGAGGAGTACGACTACACCAAGGACGTCGGCTACCAGATGGGGCTGCGGGGGCTGGATATCTGTACCGGCTGTGGCCCGGGTGCGATGAAGGGGCCGATGAAGGGGGCAACCATCGGCCACGCCAAGCAGCGTACGCTGCCAGGGCATTATGTGGGTGTCTCGGAGCCCGGTATCATCGCTGCCGAGTCGCCCAATCCCATTGTCAACGAACTGGTGATCCTGCCCGACATCGAAAAACGACTGGAGGCCTTTGTTCGCATGGGGCACGGCATTATCGTCTTCCCCGGCGGCGTCGGCACGGCCGAGGAAATTCTCTACCTGCTCGGTGTGCTGCTCAATCCCGCCAATGCCGACATGCCGTTTCCTCTGGTGTTCACCGGTCCCGAATCGGCACGGGATTACTTCGAGGAAATCGATCACTTCATCGGTCTGACCCTGGGCGAGGACGCACGGCGACGCTACACCGTCATCATTGACGATCCGGTCGCTGTTGCGCGCCAGATGGCCAATGGCATGGGCCAGACGCGAGATTGGCGAGTGGAGGTCAATGACGCCTTCTATTTCAACTGGCAGCTGGAAGTCGACAAGGTCTTCCAGCAGCCGTTCGAAGCCACCCACGAGGCCATGGCTGAACTGGCCATTTCGCGCGAACTGCCCAGCCATGAACTGGCAGCCAACCTGCGACGCGTGTTTTCGGGGATCGTTTCCGGCAACGTCAAGCCCGCCGGGGTGCGTGCCATTCGCGAGCAAGGTCCGTTCGAGATTCGCGGCGAACGCGAGATCATGTCCTCGCTCGACAACCTGCTCACACGATTCGTCGCCCAGCACCGCATGAAACTGCCCGGCGACAAGCCGTACGAACCCTGTTATCGGATTGTCGGTTGAATAAGGCACGAAAGGTAAAAGGTAAAAGGTGAAACGGGGGAGAGCGGCTGGGCATGGTCAGTGCGCGGTGGCCAATGGCAGGATCTCGCCATTGGTCGGCCCACGCTAAAACAAGGCCACCGGATCCGGCCCCGTTTCTCGTTTCCCGATTTCCGCTTTTTCCGTCTCCCGTCTCCCGTCTCCCGTCACCCGTCACCCGTCACCCGTCACCCGTCACCCGTCTCCCGTCTCCCAGAGCGCGGGCCGCAAGGCCCCGCGCTACTTGACACCCGTCACATTGAGGACTATCGTGGCGCTAAGTGGTAATTTGTGGGAATTAGTGGATCCTGGGTGGAGACGAGTAGCAAAGCCGTGTTCTTTGGTGAAACCGCCATCAATCTCGACGCAAAAGGCCGCATGGCCTTGCCGACGCGGTACCGCGAGGACCTCGAGGCGGCCTGCGGTAATCGTCTTGTGCTGACGTACTCCGCTTTCGATGCCGGCTGCCTGTGGTTGTATCCGCAGTCGGAGTGGGAGCGGGTGAGAGAGCAGGTGATGGGCCTGTCCACCTTCAATGCCAGTCATCGCAGCCTGCAGCGACGCCTGGTGGGTTCGGCCACCCAGCTTGAACCCGATGGCAATTCCCGCTTGCTGTTGCCGGTCACGCTCAGACAGGTGGCGGGTCTGGAAAAGCGCGTGGTTTTCATGGGTATGGGCCAGCGCTTCGAGATCTGGAACGAAGAGATTCTCAATCAGCGCCGGATCGAGGAGGAGAAAGAGATCCAGGAGCAGGCCTCCTCCGAAATGGCGCAACTGGTTCTTTAGGCCGATGGCAGAGGGAACCTCACATGTGCCGGTTCTTCTGCAGCCGGCACTGGACGCATTGGAGGTGCGGGCCGATGGCATCTATGTCGACGGCACTTACGGCAGGGGCGGCCACAGCAGCGCCATACTCGCGCGCCTGGGGCCGACCGGACGCCTGGTGGCTGTCGACCGCGATCCCGAGGCCGTCGCCGATGCGGGCCGGCGTTTCGCCGGCGATGAACGGGTCACAGCCTGTCGGGCCGGGTTTGCCGAAATCGACCGCCTGGCCCGGGAGCTGGATATTCATGGCCGCGTCAGCGGCCTGTTGCTGGATCTGGGCGTGTCCTCGCCGCAGCTCGATGAAGCCGAGCGCGGCTTCAGTTTTCGCGAGGACGGTCCCCTGGACATGCGCATGGATCCGGAATCGGGCGAATCGGCCGCCGCCTGGCTGGCGCATGCCGCGGAGGACGAAATCGCCCGGGTAATCAAGGACTATGGTGAAGAACGATTTGCGCGCCGGATTGCCAGGAGCATCGTGATGGCCAGAGCGGAGCAGCCAATCGAGCGTACAGCCGAACTTGCTGCCATTGTCGCCCGGGCGGCAGGACCCAGTCCCGCCGACCGTCACCCGGCTACGCGCACTTTCCAGGCCATCCGCATTCATATCAATGCCGAACTGACCCAGCTCGAGCAGGCGCTGGCTGACGGCATCGACGTGCTCGAACCCGGTGGTCGGTTCGTGGTCATAAGCTTTCATTCGCTCGAAGACCGACTGGTCAAGCAGGCCTTCCGGGCAGCCGCCCAGCCGCCGGCGGCCAGTCGCCGTTTACCGCTGCCGCCCTCGTTCACGCCGCGGTTGAAGCTGGTCGGTTCACTGGTCCGGCCCAATGAACAGGAGGAGGGCGATAACCCGCGCGCCCGCAGTGCCCGCATGCGCGTGGCCGAGAAACTTCCCGGAGCACCGTCATGATGCGCTGGCTGCTGTTCTTTTTCCTGCTGATCGCGCTGCTGGCCAGCGCGGTAGGCGTGGTGGTGATGCGTCACGAGGCCCGGTTGCAGTTCGTCGCCCTGCAACAGACAGAAGAAGCTCGGGACCAGGCGCGGGTCGAGTGGAGCCGGCTGCAACTCGAACAGGCTTGGCTGGCCGAGGCAGGGCGCGTCGAACGCCACGCACGCGAAACACTGGATATGCGGCGTCCGGAGGATGTTCGCATCCTGGTGGAGGACCGATGAGCATGGGTGTGCGCTTCATTCAAGGGAATGCCCGCTTGTGGCTGCTGGCCGGGGTCATGGTCCTGTTGGCGTTTGTCTTGTTCGGGCGGGCGGTGAAGCTTCAGGTCATGGAGACGGAGTTCCTGCAAAGCCAGGGCGAAGCCCGCTTCCTGCGCCAGGTTTCGATTCCCACCGTGCGTGGCAATATCGTCGATCGCAATGGTGAGCCGCTGGCCGTCTCGACGCCGGTCAAGTCGGTGTGGGCCCATCCCGGTGAGTTGTTGCAGGTCGCCGATCGCATCCCGATGCTGGCCGGACTGCTCGATACCAGCCCGGAAGACCTTGAGCGGCGTTTGACCCAACGGGCCAGTCGCGAGTTCGTGTGGCTGCGGCGACGCATCAACCCCGACCTGGCCGAACAGATCCGCGAGCTGGAAATCCCCGGTGTTTTCCTGCAGAGGGAGTACCGTCGTTTCTATCCGACCGGCGAGGTTGCGGCGCAGGTCGTGGGCTTTACCAATATCGACGATATTGGCCAGGAAGGCCTCGAGCTGGCTTACAACAACTGGTTGCAGGGCGAGCCGGGCGCCAAGCGCGTGATCAAGGATCGCCTGGGAAGAGTCGTGCAGGACATCGAGCTGGTGCGTGAGGCTCGTCCGGGACGGGATTTGCGACTGACGCTGGATCGGCGTCTCCAGTACCTGACTTTCCGCGAACTCAAGGCCACGATTGCCGAGTTCGGCGCCCGTTCGGGATCTGTGGTGGTGATGGATGTCACCACCGGCGAAATCCTGTCGATGGTCAACTATCCTTCCTACAATCCCAATGCAGCGGGGCGGTTCAATTCCGACGGCTTGCGCAATCGCGCCCTGACCGATGTGCTCGAGCCCGGCTCGGTCATCAAGCCGTTTGCCGTTGCCGCGGCGATGGAAGCCGGCATCGCTTCCCGTCATATGCCTATCGACACGGCGCCGGGCACGATGCGGGTTTCGGGTCATACCATCCGCGACGTTCGCAATTTCGGTGAGCTCAGTGTCGAAGGGCTGCTGATCAAGTCATCCAATGTCGGCGTCGTGCAACTGGTGCTGTCCATGGATGCTCGTCACCTGTGGGGCGTCTACTCGCGCTTCGGGTTCGGCTCGGTGGCCGGAACCGGCTTTCCTGGCGAGTCTGCAGGGGTATTGCGCGACTATGAACGCTGGCGCAAGCTCGAACAGGCCACGCTTGCATACGGTTATGGCATGTCGGTCACGCCGCTGCAGCTCGTGCGGGCGATGGCCGCCATCGCCGATGAGGGACGGCTGCGACAGCCCACCCTCATCGTCGGCACAGACAATCCACCGCACTCGGTACTCGACCCCGAGCTGGCTCGCCAGCTGGCCTTCATGCTCGAATCCGCGATTGGCCCGGAAGGCACAGGCACCGCCGCTGGTGTCAAGGGTTACCGCGTGGCCGGCAAGACGGGCACTTCGCGCAAGCTCGATGCCGGTGGCTACAGTGATCGTTACATCGCCAGCTTTGCCGGGTTTGCGCCGGTGTCGCGACCCAGGCTCGCGGCGGTGGTCGTCATCAATGACCCCGCCGGTGACCAGTACTACGGCGGGCAGGTCGCCGCGCCGCTGTTCGGTCGCGTGATGGAAGCGGGGCTGCGCCTGTTCAATGTGCCACCCGACGACTTCGGCACCCTGGTCACGCAACTGGAGCACACGCCATGAGCGGGATGACCGAATTGAAACAACTGCTGTCCGGGCTGGTGCCGGATGATCGGATTCCCGATCTCGCCATCGGCGGCCTTACCCTTGACTCGCGCCGTGTACAGCCTGGCGAGGGCTTCGTTGCCCTGTCCGGCGGGCAGGTTCACGGCATGGCGTTTCTGGAGCAGGCCGCGGCTGCCGGCGCGGCGGTTGTACTTCATGACGGTCGCGCCGCAGTACCGGCCGACTGCCCGGTGCCGACAGTCGAGATCCCGGCACTCGACGAACGCCTGTCGATGCTGGCCCGACGCCTGTGGGGCGACCCGTCGGCTCACATGGACCTCGTGGCCGTGACCGGCACCAACGGCAAGACCTCGGTCAGCTGGCTGCTGGCCCAGGCGCTTGACGGTGCCATGATCGGCACGCTCGGTCTCGGCAGGCCGGGCGCTCTTCGCAAGGGCGACATGACGACCCCGGACCTGCTGACGCTCTATCGTGAACTTGCTGCGTTGCGCGATGCCGGCGCAAGCACCGTCGTGATGGAAGCGTCCTCCCACGCACTCGACCAGGGGCGTCTCGCCGGGCTGGCATTCACCAGCGTGATCTTCACCACGCTCGGTCATGATCACCTCGATTATCACGCCGACCTCGAAGCCTACGGCCAGGCCAAGGCGCGCTTGTTTTTCGATTTTCCAAGTACCCGCCAGTTGATCAATCTCGACGATGCTTTCGGTCGGAAACTGGCCGCGGGCCTGAACACGGCCGGCTCCTGTATCGGTTACAGCCTGGCGGGAGATCCGGAGGCGCGCGTGCGCGCCGAATCGATTGTCGCGACCGCTGCCGGCCTCGGGGCCGAGTTGTTGATCGACGAGCGTCGCCTGACAGTCCGTTCACGGCTGTTGGGCCGGGTCAACCTGTGGAACCTGCTCATCGTGGCGGGCGAACTGGCCGCGCGCGGCAGATCCGACGCGGAGATTGCCAACGCGATCGCTGCCCTCGAGCCGGTACCCGGTCGCATGCAGCCGGTACGGGACGAAGCCGGCCGCCTGGCCGTGATCGATTATGCGCATACGCCCGATGCGCTGGGCAACGCGCTCGAAAGCCTGCGTGAGCTGGCGCCGCGCGAGCTGTGGTGCGTGTTCGGCTGCGGTGGCGATCGGGACCGTGCCAAGCGTCCGCGCATGGGTCGAATTGCCGAGTCGCTCGCTGATCGGGTCGTGCTGACCGACGACAATCCGCGCAACGAGGACGGCACGGCCATCATTCGCGCCATCCAGTCCGGCATGCGGCGTCCGGAACGCTGCCTGGTGGTTCGCGACCGCGGCCGGGCGATCACCCGGGCGCTGGCTGAAAGCGTGGCCGGCGACATCGTGCTGGTGGCCGGCAAGGGACATGAAAACGAACAGGTCGTCGGCGACCAGCGCCGGTCATTCAATGATGTCGACTGTGCCCGACGAGCACTGGAGGCGGCGACATGCTGAATATGCCCCTCAAGCGACTGGCCGGCATGATCGGCGGTGAATTGACCAGAAATGGTGTCGAGATCGTCGGCCTGTGCCACGACTCGCGTCGAGTCGAGCCCGGCAACCTGTTCTGTGCCCTGCCGGGAGAACGGGTCGACGGTCACGACTTCGTCGCTCGCGCGGCCGCCGCCGGCGCCGCCGCAGCCCTGGTGACCCGCAGGTTGGACGTGGACCTGCCGCAACTGGTCGTCGAGGATGTGCTGTGGGCCATGGGACGGATCGGCTCGATCTGGCGGGAACAGATGCCGGCGACCGTGATCGGTATCACCGGCTCCAACGGCAAGACCACGGTCAAGGAAATGCTGGCCGCCATGCTCGCTCGCGTGGGACCGACGCTGGCCACACAGGGCAACTACAACAACGAGATCGGCGTGCCGCTGACGCTGTCCAGGCTCTCGCCCGAACATCGCTTTGCCGTCATCGAAATGGGTGCCAGTCGTCCCGGCGACATCGAATACCTGTGCGAAATCGCCCGCCCGGAGATCGGCATCCTCACCAATGCCGCCTCGGCTCATCTGGAAGGTTTCGGCAGTCTCGATGGGGTGGCGCATACCAAGGGCGAATTGTTCGAATCGCTCGCCCCCTCGGGCCTGGCCGTGATCAACGCAGACGATGCCTACAGCGGCTACTGGCAGGAAATCTCCGGGCATTGCCGCAGTATCACGTTCGGTACGAGTGAACAGGCGCTGGTGCGTGGTCAACTCGATGCGGGCCGCGTCCAGGTTCGTAGCCCGGCCGGTGAGTTCGAGTACCTGCCCAGCCTTCCGGGCCGGCACAACATGATGAATGCACTGGCGGCCACTGCAGCCGCGGTCACGCTGGAATTGCCACTGACCGAGATCGCCGCCGTATTGGGAACCATCCAGAGCGTCCCCGGCCGGTTGCAGGTTCACCGTCACCCTGATGGCTGGACGCTCATCGACGATACCTACAACGCCAATCCCGCCTCGTTGTACGCCGGCCTGCAGGTGTTGATCGAGCAGCTTGGCGAAAGCTGGCTCGTGCTCGGCGACATGGCCGAACTGGGCGAGGACTCGGCCAAGTTGCACGCCGAGATGGGGCAGGCGGCGGCGGATTTGGGGATCGGCAGGCTGTTCGCGGTCGGTGAACTCAGCCGCAACAGTGTCGATGCCTTCGGGGCGGGGGCCAGCCATTACACCAGCCACGAGGCGCTTGTCGCCGAGCTGTCCGGACAATTGCATGCCGGTGTGAACTGCCTGGTCAAGGGCTCGCGCTCCATGCACATGGAACGCGTCGTCCAGTCGCTGGTCGGGGAGGTCGCCTGATGCTCATGTGGCTCCTCGAAGAGTGGCTGGCCCGCGACGTGGCCCTGTTCGGATTCATCACGTTCCGCACCATCATGGCGGCGCTGACCGCCATGGCCGTGTCGCTGGTGATCGGCCCCTATTTCATCCGCCACATGATCGAGCGCCAGATCGGCCAGCCGATTCGTGAGCTCGGCCCGGATAGCCATCTGTCCAAGGCGGGTACGCCGACCATGGGCGGGACGATGATTCTCATCGCGCTGGCGATCAGCACCCTACTGTGGGCCGACCTGGCCAACCGCTATGTCTGGACCGTGCTGTTCGTGACGCTGGCCTTCGGCACCATTGGATTCATCGACGACTATCTCAAGTTGAAGCACCGTGACAGTGCCGGTCTTTCGGCGCGCTCCAAGTACCTGGCACAGTCGCTGGCTGCCCTGGGCGTGGCGCTGTTCCTTTATTACACAGCCGACGTGCCGGCCAATACCCAGTTGTTCGTGCCCTTCTTCAAGGACATCGCCATTCCGCTGGGCTTTGCCGGCTTCATTGCCCTGACCTACTTTGTAGTGGTCGGTACATCCAATGCCGTCAATCTCACCGACGGCCTCGACGGGCTGGCCATCATGCCGGCAGTGTTTGTTGCCGTCGGGCTGGGGATCTTCGCCTACGCCACGGGCAATACCGTGTTCGCCGAGTACCTGGGCATGCCCTATGTGCCCGGTGCCGGCGAGTTGGCCATCTTCTCCACAGCGCTGGCCGGAGCCGGGCTTGGTTTCCTGTGGTTCAACACCTACCCGGCCCAGGTCTTCATGGGCGACGTCGGCGCCCTTGCGGTCGGCGCGGCGCTGGGCCTGATGGCGGTGATCGTGCGCCAGGAGATCGTGTTTGTCGTCATGGCCGGCATCTTCGTGATCGAGACCCTGTCGGTGATCCTGCAGGTGGTTTCGTTCAAACTCACGGGCAAGCGAATCTTCCGCATGGCCCCGATTCACCATCACTTCGAGCTCAAGGGTTGGCCCGAGCCGAAGGTGATCGTGCGTTTCTGGATCATCGCCGTGATGCTGGTGCTTGCGGCCCTGGCAACGATGAAGGTGCGATAGGCCATGAATGTCGCCGTCAATCGCAAGCAGGCCCACCGCTGGGGTGAATCCACTCCGAAAGCCGAGCTCGACAGCGCCCTGGTACTCAGTACGGTGGGCCTGTTGGCGATCGGCGTGGTCATGGTGGCCTCGACCTCGATGGCAGTGGCTGAGGGTTACGCCGTTTCCGGCTGGCACTTCATTATTCGCCACCTCGTCTTCATCGGCGTGGGTATCGGTGCTGCCGGCGTTCTGCGCTTTGTCGGTACCCGCCACATGCAGGTGTTGGCACCGCTGTGTTTTCCGCTGGGTGTACTCGTGCTGCTGCTACCGTTCGTTCCGGGCCTGGGCTACGAAGTCAACGGCTCGGTGCGCTGGATCGACCTCGGCTTCTTCCGATTCCAGGTGGTCGAGGCGGTCAAGCTGATGTCGATCGTTTTCGTTGCCGCCTATCTTGCCCGCCGCCCGGAGCTGGGCCGGGCCCGGTTCATCGAGACGTTGAAGCCCTTGCTGATCGTCGGCCTGCTCGCCGGCATCCTGCTCAAGCAGCCCGATATGGGTTCGGCGGTGGTGCTGGTCGCCATCGTCGGCGGCATGATCTGGCTGGCCGGCGCGGCCTGGAAACACCTGTTCGTCCTGGGATTGGCCAGCCTTCCGTTGTTGACTTTCGCGGCCATGGAGCCTTACCGACTGCAGCG
>SKZJ01000259.1 GCA_007127425.1 Wenzhouxiangella sp. | reverse complement strand
TCAGGGATCAGGTGGATCGGAGGCACATTCGAACTCCCGACAAACAACAATAGAGTTCGAACCGAGCCGCAGGCGAACTCGCTGAAGTGCGTAGCACTTCAGTCCGAAGGACAAGCCCGCGTAAGCGGGCGTAGCCATCTCTCAGCCGGCACCAAATTTGTAAGGGGTCAGGATTCGGGGGTCAGGGGTCAGGATTCAGGGGTCAGGGTGGGTCGCAGCGATTTGCAATCCGGTGATCGCACGCTTAGGGTGAAGGCTGTTCTCGCGCTCGCCTTTCATGTCGCATTTACCTTCCAGGTCCCGCCTGACGGCGGCTCGCCGCCGCTTGCTGGATCGACTGCTTGATCAGCTTCTGGAGCTTAAGCCCGAGGAGCGCTCGGGCAGACTGGACCAACTGGAACTTAGGGCGCCCCGGCTGACGTCATGGCTGCATGAACTGATTGCCGCGGCCACGGACCCGGAGGAAAAGTTCGCGACCTTGTGCCAGCGTGTCGGACAGGCTGCCGAGCAGGCCAACAGCCCGTGCGACAAGGATCTTTCGCCCGGCACTCGTCTGGGTCCCTGGCGAGTTCTCGAGGCGGCTGGCCGGGGTGGAATGGGAACGGTCTATCGCGCCGAGCGTGCCGACGAAGCATTCAGCATGGTGGTGGCGATCAAGCTGATTCGAATTCAGCGCCAATCCTTCGAGGAACGTCTGCGGCTGGAGCGGGAACTGCTGGCTCGGCTCGATCATCGCAATATCGCTCGCCTGATCGATGGGGGTGCGACGCCGGATGATCAGGCCTACCTGGTCATGGAGTGGATCGAGGGGCGCGATCTTGACGTCTTCGTGCTTGAAGAGACCCCTGATCTGGCCATGCGGCTTGATCTATTCGAACAGATTGCCGAAGCGGTGGCGCATGCTCATCAACAGCGTGTCGTCCACGGTGATCTCAAGCCGTCCAACGTGCGGGTTGCCGATGATGGGCGGGTCTGTCTGGTCGATTTCGGTGTAGCGCGCCTGATGGTAGAGGGCAAGGAGTCGGCGCCGCAGGCGTTCAAGGCACTGACCCCGGCATTTTCGGCTCCGGAGCAACTGGCCGGTGAAGTCGCAACGACTCAATCGGATGTCTGGGCGATGGGTGTGGTGCTGGAATGGCTGGTCACCGGGGTATCGCCGGACCCTGAGGGCACGGGGCGCAGTGTCGAATTAGCCGCGGAAATTGCCAGGAGTGCTGATCTGAAGGCCATTATCGCCCAGTCCTGCCATGCGCAGCCTGAGGCACGTTACGCTGGGGTTGCTCGCCTGCTCGATGATTTGCGGCGCTACCGCTCGGGCTTTCCGGTCCGCGCGCGACCAGCCACCCGGTTGCTGGTCTGGCAACGATTCATCGGGCGCCATCGGATGGCGGTCAGCGCGGCCACGCTTTCGCTGATGGTCCTGTGCGGGTCCCTGGCGGGCGCGGTTTGGCAGGCTCGTCAAGCCAACCTGGAGCGTGACCGGGCTTCGGCCGAGGCCGCGCGTGCATTGCAGGCCGAGCAGCAGGCCAGCCGATTGGCTGAAGAGCTCAAGGCCGTGGTCGATTTTCAGGAAGCGCAATTGGCCGGAATCGATCCGGCTTCCATGGGGCTGGAGTTTCGGCAAGGCCTGATTGTCCAACGCAGTGAAGCCATGGCGCGCGAGGGACTGGAGCTTGAAGAAATCGAAAAAGCCATCGAGCAACTCGAGGGGCAACTGGCCGGTATCAACCTGACCGATCTGGCGCGAACTGCACTGGATGAAAACATACTGCTGCAGGCACTGGAAGCCATTGATCAGCAATTCAGCGATCAGCCTCTGGTGCGCGCCCGGCTTCTGCAGGCGGTGGCGGTGACTGCACGCAGCCTGGGGTTGCTCGAACGGGCGTTGCCAGCCCAGGTCGAGGCGTTGGCTGTTCGGCGAGCCTGGTTGGGTGACCGACACCCGGATACCATTGACTCCATTGGCCGAATGGCCTCACTGTACGGCAGCCTGGGTGATCGGGAAAAAGCCCTGGCCCATCACCGGGAAGCTTTGCGGTCCAGTCGCCAGGTGCATGGTGATGATCACCAGAATACGCTGACTGCGATCAACAACCTGGCCACCACGGTCAATGCCGGTGGAGATCACCAGCAGGCCGAGCAGTATTTCAGGGAGGTGCTTGGCGGCCGCCGGGAGCTGCTGGGCGATGATGACCCCGATACGATCATTGCCGCCAGCAACCTTGGGGCCGCACTGGCCAGCCAGGATCGCCTCGACAAAGCCCGGCCCTATTATCGGGAAGTCCTTCAGCAACGTACCCGTATCCTGGGCGAGGATCACCCCGACACCTTGCGGGCGGTCGCCAGCAAGGGCTTGTTGCTGGTTCAACTTGATCAGCCCGACCAGGCCCTGCCGTATTACGAGTTAGCCCTTGAAGCGCGCCGACAGCTTCTGGGTAATGATCATCCGCAAACCCTGCAGTCGGTCAATAACATGGGCTACCTTCTGAGTCGCCTGGAGCGTTTCGACGAGGCATTGGTTTTCTACCGGGAAGTGATTGAGCGTTCCAGAGTGTTGCTGGGAGACCGACATCCCAACACCCTGATCTACATCAACAATACCGGCACCCTGTATCGCAGCATGGGGAACCTGGAAGCGGCCGAGCAGCTTGCTGCCGAGGCGGTGGCGGGAGGGCGCGCGGTGCTGGCGCCGGGGCATTGGCACCTGGCCGTGTTTCTGGCCGGCTACGGTCTGGTGCTGACCGATCAGTCGCGCTTTGCCGAGGCCGAGTCTGCCCTGCTGGAAGCCCATGCGCTGTATGACCAGGCGCTGGGCAGTGAGCACCCGCGTACCACCAGCCTGGTGCCTGAACTGGTCAGCCTGTATGAAAGTTGGCATGCCGAGGCACCCAATGGTGGCCACCAGGCCAGTGCTGCCGCCTGGAAGGATCTGGTAGTGTCAGAAGCGCCATGACCTAAAGCCATATCGGAACACGAGGCCACACGACTGATAGTCAGTCCCGATGTTCGATCATGGTCAGCGTGAGCATGACGGGTAGATGGGTCGAGTCGATCTCGCCGCGATCCAGGTAGCCGCGATTGTCATTGAGGTAGAGCACGGCATAGTCGAATCCCTGGCCACGAAACCGCCATTGCAGACTGGCGTGGTCCTCGATGAACTCGATATCCTCGAAATGGTAGTCCAGGGCTTGTTCGTATTGTTCGCGCCAGTGGTCGATCGTGCCCGACAGGGCAATGTTCATCGCAATGACGCGCCCAGCTTCTTCACCAATTCTCGACTCATTGCGCACGATCACATGATCCTTGGTTAACGGTATCTGATCGGGAAAGTACTCGGGCAGGTTGTAGGTGACTGAGTCGAATACTGAAGCAGTCCCTTCGCGCGGCCCGGATTCCCGCGTCACATCCGAATCATTGCCGGAACAGGCCCCGAGCAGAGTCATGAGCCCAACCAGTGCGATTCCGCGCGCTGCATTTCGAAAACCCGGGTCATGCATCATCCTTTTCGTCTCCATTGATTATCAGCAGGTCCAGTTATCAAGACGCAAACGATGAGAATCGCAAGACATGAAGAGGTAAATCAAGCCCGGTCGTTACCACAGAACCAGGGTTTGTGGTTTA
>SKZJ01000014.1 GCA_007127425.1 Wenzhouxiangella sp. | reverse complement strand
TGCCCTACTCCGGCCAGGGCATCGGTGTCATGGTCAATGATTCCGGCATCGACGCCACGCACCCCGACCTGCAACTGGGCAGCAAGGTCGTACAGAATGTGTTCGGCACGACCAACCTGAATGCCTACGACAGCATGCTCCCCATCACATGGATCGAGGATGTGCCGGATACCGACATCGGTAGCGGTCATGGCACGCATGTGGCCGGCACCGTGGCCGGAACGGGGGCCGCCTCGGGTGGACGTCACGCCGGCGTGGCGCCGGGCGCCGACCTGGTCGGCTACGGATCCGGTGCGGTCCTGCTCCTGCTGGACACGCTGGGCGGCTTCGACTACGCGCTGGTCAACCAGTTTGAACACAATATCCGCGTCATCCAGAACTCCTGGGGCACGCCGAGCGATACGGGCACCCCGTTCAATCCGGACCACCCCACTGCCGTGGCCACCAAGCTGCTGGCCGATCGCCATGTCATCACCGTGTTTTCGGCCGGCAACTCGGGGCCGGGTGAAGACACCATCGGCGGCAGCTACATGAAGGCGCCCTGGATCGTGCGCGTCGGTGCCGCCAGCAAGGATGGCAACCTGGCCGATTTCTCCTCGCGCGGCAAGCCCGATGGCGGCGGTACCGTGGTTGTCGACGGCGAAACCTTCGAGTGGGTCGACCGTCCGACAGTCGTCGGCCCAGGCGTGGATATCCTCTCGGCGCTGGCGACCACCGGCGTCCTGGGCTACCTGGATCCTGAGGATGCCTTTTATGCCTTCATGAGCGGGACGTCGATGTCGGGGCCGCACATTGCCGGCATTGTCGCCTTGATGCTCGAAGCCAACCCCATGCTGTCCTGGCCGGAGGTCATCGAGATTCTCGAGGCAACCGCCACCAATATGCCCGGACGGGCGAGCTGGGAAGTCGGTGCCGGCATGGTTAACGCACATGCCGCCGTGACCATGGCCGCCGAGAATCGATTCGACTACGGTCAGACCACTCGCCTGAACCGTCAATTCAACGCTTCCATCCTGGCCTCGCGTCTGCCGGGGCCGGACTTCGAGTTGCTGTTCGATCCGCTGCTGGATTCCACCGTCGAGCGCTTTGAAGTGGCCGAAGGACTCTCAACGGTCTTTGCACGGGCCAATGTCGACGACAACACCGTCGCAATCGTATTGACCGATCCCGACGGCAACCGATACGGATCGGGCATTTCCCTGCCCTTGCTCGGCCCGAGCATCGCGGTCACGGCACCGGCCGTTGCCGGCGAGTGGACCGTCGAAGCACGCGGCATCGGCGCTCTCTCGGGAGTTGCAGTGGACCCACTCGGCCTCACCAACGGCGTCGGCGTGCCGGGCACGATCGATGTGGCCATCGAGTTCGAGCAGATCGACGGTTTCGAAGGCCTGGACGATATCGAGGGCCACCCGGCCCAGGGACTGATCGAACGCGCGGTCACCGCGCGCCTGCTCGACAGCGATGCAGACGGTCAATTCCGGCCCGATGATCTGTTGACCCGTATCGATCTGGCGGACTACCTCACGCTGGGCGGGGGAATTCGCCAGTTCCGCCCCACCGACGGCAGCGACAGTTTTTCCGGACTGGGCGGACTGGGGCTGGCCGTGGCCGAAGCCGTATCGGCCCGCGGCGGCGCCCTGCGCGACCTGCAACATCAGCAGGGTCCAATCGTACTTGAGCCGGCCGACGTCAACGGTGACGACTTCCTGCCGGATGGAACCGTGACACGAAGCGAACTGGCCTACTCGCTGGTTCAGGCACTCGGCCTGCAAGCCGAAGCCGAGGCGATCCGGGAGGCACTGGGTTCAGACCCCCTCACGGTCGATTTCGGCACCGAGCGGGTCGAAGTCATCGATCACGACCTGGTGCCGGCCGCCCTGCGCGGTCACGTGCAGCTGGCCCTCGACTTCAACCTCATGCGCGTCGAGTTCTTCATCGAACAGGGGCCGTTCGATCTGACGCCGACGGTCGAAGCGATGTTCTACCCGGCCGAGGCAACGACACGTGCAGAATACGCCTTGTCTGCCGTCAACCTGCTCGACCGACTTCGCCAGTAAGCTCAGTTCTGCCGGGCCATCATGACCGATGGCCCGGCAGCATTTTTTACTTACTGGACAGCAGCACGTAATAAGTCCACCCGGCGAGCGCGCCGGGCAGTGCCATCGAAATCAGGCCGATCCAGGTTCTCGCCGCACCGACCGGCGTGACCGGCAACATGGCGTCCATCACCAGCAGTGCCGCGAGAACCGCCACAAAGCCGGCCAATGGATAAAGCATCTGTCGGAACGCCTGCCAGCGCCACGCCAACAGGCCGGCAATCGGCAGGCCAATAACCATCGCCAGCGCCATGATCGCGGCCCAGACCGGTGCGAAGTGGGCCAGATCGAAAAGCGTGGTCTCGATGCGCATCGACCAGGGTACAGCGACATCAAGGCCGGTAATCCGCGCGAGATTGAATTGGGTTTGCACCACGCTGCCAAGCAGCGTGACCACGGCCACTGCGGCCAACCAGGCCAGCAACCAGCGCACTACACTCATCAAGTCATACTCCCTTTGTCCCTTCTGCTATCTTGACCGTTCGGCCACTTGACGGCAAATGTTCATATGAGAAAACATATCACCGGCTGCTGCTTCTCGCTGTTCCTTTCGATCTGCCTCATCCAATCCGCCGCGGCCTTTCAAATCGACGTTGTCGCCGACGGACTGGAACATCCCTGGGCCATTGCCTTCCTGCCCGACGGGCGCATGCTGGTCACCGAACGGGCCGGACGATTGCGTGTCATCGACAGCGATGGGCAATTGCTCGATCAACCCGTTGACGGGATACCCCAGGCCTATGTCGCCAGCCAGGGTGGGCTCATGGAGATTGCGCTGCATCCCGAACATGAGCACAACGGCTGGATTTATCTGAGCCTGTCCCATGGCGACCGACGTGCCAATACCACCCGTGTGGTCAGGGGGCGGCTTGAGGGCATGCACTGGATCGACAACGAGATCATCTTCACCGCCGAGCCCACCCGGGACACCCCGGTGCACTACGGCGGGCGGATGGCCTTCATGAACGACGGCACCCTGCTGATCACGCTGGGTGACGGCTTTGACTACCGCGAGGATGCACAGCGTCTCGACAGCCACACCGGCACGATCGTGCGCCTGCATGACGACGGTCGCGTACCGGTGGACAACCCCTTCGTTGAACGTGAAGAAGCTTTACCCGAGATCTTCAGCTATGGTCACCGCAATCCACAGGGTATCGTTGTCGATCCCGACACCGGCAAGATCTGGTCGCACGAGCACGGTCCCCGCGGTGGCGATGAACTCAACCTGATCCGTGCCGGCGAAAACTACGGTTGGCCTGTCGCCACCCACGGCATCGACTACTCGGGGGCACGCGTCACGCCCTACACCTCACGCCCCGGCATGATCGACCCGCTGATCGACTGGACCCCCTCCATCGCCCCGGCCGGCATGAGCCAGTACCACGGCGACCTGTTCGAAGAATGGCAAGGCAACCTGCTGGTCGCCAGCCTGGTCGAACGGACCATTCGACGCATCGTGCTGGACGGAGAGCAAGTTGTCAGCGACGAGCCGCTGGGCCTGGAACTCGACCGCCGCCTGCGC
>SKZJ01000110.1 GCA_007127425.1 Wenzhouxiangella sp. | reverse complement strand
CGACATCCCCGGTCGCGGACGGTTTTGGGTTCACGGCTCGATGCTTACGACCCTATCCCAGCTTGCCGTGGCACTGCTTGTACTTCTTGCCCGACCCACAGGGACACGGTTCGTTGCGACCGACCTTGCGGCCATCGCGCACGAAGGTATCGGGCTTGAGATCGGCAGCCTGCCGACCTCCGGCAGCCCCCGCCGGCCCGCCGCCGGCCGTCGCCGACTGTGCTTCGGCATGCTGGAACTGCATCGGTGCCTCGCGACGACGATGCTGGTCGACCGCCTCGACATCGTCCTCGCCGCGAATACGCACGCGCGCCAGACCCTTCATCACCTCATGCTTCATGGTGTCGAGCATGGTGGTGAACATCTCGAAGCCTTCGCGCTTGAACTCCTGCTGCGGCTTCTTCTGGGCAAAGGCACGCAGGTTGATGCCGCGCCGGAGGTAGTCCATGCTGGCCAGGTGCTCCTTCCACTGCTGGTCGAGCACGCTGAGCATCAGCGCCTTCTCGAACTGGCGCATGACGTCCGAGCCGGTCATCTCCTCCTTGGCTTCGAAGTGGGCGTTGACCTTTTCCATGATCTTTTCGCGCAGACCGGCCTCGTCGAGGTCGGCATCCTCGTCCAGCCACTGGCGCACCGGCACTTCAATACCGAAATCACCCTCCAGCGCACGTTCCAGCCCTTCCGGGTCCCACATCTCATCGATGGACTGCGGCGGAACGTACTGGCTGATGACATCGTCGAACACCTCTTCGCGCACGGCGTCGATGGTGTCCTTGATGTCGTCGGCCTCCATCAACTCATTGCGCTGGGTATAGATCACGCGACGCTGGTCATTGGCGACATCGTCGAAATCGAGCAGGTGCTTTCTGAGGTCGAAGTTGTGCGCTTCGACCTTCCGCTGGGCATTCTCGATGGCCCGGGATACCCACGGGTGCTCAATGGCCTCACCCTCCTGCATGCCCAGCTTCGACATCATGTTCCCCATGCGCTCGGACGCGAAAATGCGCATGAGACTGTCGTCCAGCGACAGGTAGAAACGGCTGGAACCGGCATCGCCCTGACGCCCGGCACGACCGCGCAGCTGGTTATCGATCCGGCGCGATTCGTGGCGCTCGGTACCGATGATGTGCAGGCCACCGGCCTCGATGACCGCTTCGTGGCGCTTCTGCCACTCATCCTTGACCTTGCGGCGCTCTTCCTCGGAGGCATCCTCTCCCAGTTCGGCCAGTTCGGCATCGAGGTTGCCGCCGAGCACGATGTCGGTACCGCGACCGGCCATGTTGGTGGCGATGGTCACCGCGCCGGGGCGGCCGGCCTGAGCGATAATGTGCGCCTCGCGCTCATGCTGCTTGGCGTTGAGCACCTCGTGGGCAATGTCTGACTTCTTCAACTCGTTCGAAATCAGTTCGGAATTCTCGATCGATGTCGTACCGACGAGCACCGGCTGACCGTTGGCCACCCGATCCTTGATGTCGGCGACAATGGCGTCGAACTTTTCCTGCTTGGTCAGGAACACCAGGTCGGGGTGATCCTTGCGCACCATCGGCTTGTGGGTGGGGATGACCACGACTTCGAGACCGTAGATGCTCTGGAACTCATAGGCTTCCGTGTCGGCCGTACCGGTCATGCCGGCAAGCTTGTCGTAGAGGCGGAAATAGTTCTGGAAGGTGATCGAGGCCAGTGTCTGGTTCTCGCGCTGAATCGGCACGCCTTCCTTTGCTTCCACGGCCTGGTGCAGCCCTTCCGACCAGCGTCGCCCGGCCAGTGTTCGCCCGGTGAACTCGTCGACGATGACCACCTCGCCGTCGCGCACGATGTAGTCGACGTCGCGGGCAAACAGGTAATGGGCTCTCAGCGATGCATTGAGGGCATGCATCAGGCCCAGGTTATGCGCGTCATAGAGACTGCCTTCGGCCTCGATCATGCCGGCCTGCGACAGCAGCTTCTCGGTCTTGGCCATCCCGTCCTCGGTCAGGTAGACCTGCTTGGTCTTCTCATCGACGGTGAAATCCCCGGGACCGTCTTCTTCTTCCTGCGGATGGAGATTGGGGACGATCCGATTCATCTTGAGGTAAAGGTCCGGGTCCTCGTCGGTCGGACCCGAAATGATCAACGGGGTACGCGCCTCGTCGATGAGGATGGAATCCACCTCGTCGACAATGCCGAATGCCTGGCCGCGCTGAACACGCTGCTCGAGCGAAAACGCCATGTTGTCGCGCAGGTAGTCGAACCCGAATTCGTTGTTGGTGCCGTAGGTGACGTCGGCGCCATAGGCTTCGCGCTTGGCATCCGGATTCATTCCGGGCACCGACACACCGACCGTCAGGCCCAGCGCGTCATAAATCGGCTTCATCCATTCCGCGTCACGTGCAGCCAGGTAGTCGTTGACCGTGACCACGTGCACGCCCTTGTCGGCGATGGCGTTGAGGTAGACCGCCAGCGTGGCGACCAGGGTCTTGCCCTCACCCGTCTTCATCTCGGCAATCTTGCCCTGGTGCAGCACCATGCCGCCGATGAGCTGGACGTCGAAATGACGCATGCCCATGGTCCGAACGGAGGCCTCGCGGGTCGCGGCAAAGGCTTCCGGCAGCAAATCGTCGAGACTGGTACCGTCGGCATGGCGCTGGCGGAACTCCTCGGTCTTGGCGCGCAGCTCGTCGTCGGAGAGCTTCTGGTATTCAGGCTCGAGGGCGTTGATCGCCTCGACGTCCTTGTACAGGCGCTTGATCAGCCGCTCATTGCGGCTGCCGACGAATTTTGTGATCAGGGCTTTGAGCATACGGGGTCCGTTCTTTTGATTTCGCTGGCAATTGGTTGTAGATGGGGACAGCCGGAATGTGCTGCAAGCACAACCTGCCATTGTAGCGTGAAAGGCGGGGTCAGGGGTCGGGCGGTCGGGTACCATGTACCCATGCACGACAAATCGGAAAAGAGCCTGCACCAGGTCGTTGGAGGCAACCGCGGCCTGGACAAGCTGCTCAAGGCCGGGCGGCTGTTCGAGGAGCTCGACCGGGTGGTACAGCCGATTCTGCCCGAGCAGGCGCGCGGCAGGATCCAGGTGGCCTGTATCGAGGAAGACTGCCTGGTACTGGCCGCCGCCAGCCCGGCCTGGGCCAGCCGGGCCCGTCTGCTGGCCGATACGGCACTGGCCGAAGCCAATCGTCACCTGCCCGACCCACTCAAGCGCACCCGCGTCATCGTGGCCGAAGGCCTGCCCGATCCCTTCGGCCGCAAGTAACGCCTGGCGAGCAAGCCGGTCAACCAGCCGTTCGAGAGCGAAGGCCGCGCCGCGTGCAGTGCAGCGGGTGGCGCCCCCTCGCCCGCACCCGGATAAGGCCAACGACCCCGTCGGAGAATTCATCTCACGCGGGCGCCTGGCTGCCGACAAGATCAGCACAGCGCCGCTTCAAGATTCTCGCCTTCGACCCACCTCGCAGCGCCTGAAGGCACGGATCGATCCGTGCCGAGCCTACTCTTCTGGGCCTTTTCCGACCACGGCCGAGGGAGCACCCCCCCCCGCTTCCGATGGTCGGAGGCCCGTCAAGGAGCCGCTAACCCCGTTTCTGTCATTGAAATTTAGGTTATTCGAATTTGTTTGAAAATTGGTGCTTGGTGCTTGGAATTTTCAGG
>SKZJ01000251.1 GCA_007127425.1 Wenzhouxiangella sp. | reverse complement strand
TTGCGCTTGTAGAACACCTCGCCAAGCTGCTCATAGAGCTGCTTGCGGATCCACCACAGCAGCACCAGGCTGGGTGTGACCATGATGGTGGTGATGAAGAAAAACATCGCCCAACTGCCGGCCAGCATGTCGACCATCCAACCGCTGCCGGCAGCCAGCGAGGTGCGACTGAGATTCCCCATCGAGGCCATCACCGCATACTGGCTGGCCGTATAGACCTGGCTGGTCAGGAAGGAAATGAAGGCGACGAAGGCCACGGTGGAAAACGCCGTGGTGAAGTTGTCGGCCACCACGGCGAAGGCGAACAGCGCCATGTTGGGGCCGACCAACGCCATGACCGAGTAGACCAGGTTGGCCAGCGCCATCGCCACCCCGCTGATCAACAGGCCGCGGAAGATGCCCATGCGCACATTGATTATGCCGGCCAGCAGCATGAACAGCGTCATCGTGAACCAGCCCATGAGGCCGCTGACCAGGGCAATCTCCTGGTGGGTAAAGCCGAGTTCACGGTAGAACACCGCGGCCATGCGGCCCATGAAGGCCTCGCCGATCTTGAACAACACGATAAAGCCGAGAATCGAGACGGTCAGCTTGAGGCCGTTGCGACGCACGAATTCGGCAAATGGCGCAATCGCGGTCACCGTGAACCAGGCCACCACGGTGCTGAGGCGCCCCGGCGTCCGGCGCTTGCTCAACGCTTCGCGCACCCGCGCCTCGTCCTCGGCCTGGTGCGCCTCGCGATCGGATTCCGGCTCGGGCAGGAACAGCAGCGTGACGATCACGATCAGTGCCATGACCAGGGCCAGGAAGTGAAAGGCGGTGGACCAGCCGCCGGGTGCCGTGCCCGCAATCCAGAAGGCGCCGGCACCGGGCAGCCCCGCGCCCGACCACCATCCGGCCGCCGTGACCGCCGCGGCCGCCGCCATGCCGCGCGGCTCCGAGGCCGGGATGGTCTCGATACGATAGGCGTCAATGCCCACGTCCTGGGTGGCCGCCCCGAACACGATAAAGGCGGCGACCAGCGCCACGGCAGTCACACCCACGGTGGGATCAGTAGCCGCCATCGCCAGCGTTCCGATGAACACGCCGGCCTGCGCCAAAAGAATCCAGCCGCGCCGCTGGCCGAAACGGCGACACAGCCACGGCAACTTCACGCGATCAAGCAGGGGGGCCCACAGGAAATTCAGCGCAAAGATCATGGTGACCGAGCCGAGCACACCGATGCTGGTGCGGGTCAGGCCGGCATCGCTCAGCCACACCGAGAAGGCGTTGCCGATCACCGCCCAGGGAAACCCGCTGGCGAAACCGAGGATGAAGATGTAGATCAGGCGCCGGTCGGCAAACAGTTTCCAGAACGGCTGGCCCTCCGCTTCCTCGGCCGCGGCCGCCAGGGCGCGATCAGTCTGCATAGTCGAGAATCAGGGGAGCGTGGTCGGAGAAGCGCTCGTCGGTATAGATGTCGGCGTCACGCACGCGGTCGGTGAGCCCCTTGCTGATCACCTGGTAGTCGATACGCCACCCCGTGTTGTTGTCCCAGGCGCGGCCGCGATTGGACCACCAGGTGTAGCGCTCGGGCCGAGGGTCGACCAGACGGAAGCCGTCGTGCAGACCGACCGGTCCGAACACCTCGTCCATCCAGGCCCGCTCCTCGGGCAGAAAGCCGGAATTCTTCTGGTTGGCCTTCCAGTTCTTCAGGTCGATTGTCTTGTGGGCAATGTTCCAGTCGCCGCAGATGATGTAGTCGCGACCGTTGGCGGCCAGTTCCTCGAGGTGCGGCCTGAGGTGGTCCATGCAGCGATACTTGAACTGCTGGCGCTCGTCCTTCGAGGTGCCGGAGGGCAGGTACAGCGAGATCACCGACAGTTCGCCGAAATCGGCCTGCAGCCAGCGGCCCTCCGCGTCGAAGGCATCCCACCCAAGCCCGTAGGTCACCTGGTCGGGCTGATGGCGCGCATACAGCGCCACACCGGAATAGCCCTTCTTCTCGGCATCGTGGTAATAGCAGTGGTAGCCGACGGGGAAAAAATCGCGGTCAGCGAGTTGCCAGTGCTGGGCCTTGGTCTCCTGGATGCAGACGAAATCGGCATTCTGGCCCTTGAGCCAGTCGAAGAAACCCTTGCGCGCGGCGGCGCGGATGCCGTTGGCGTTGAGGCTGATCACTCGCATGGCTGAGCAGACGGTCCGGTCGAAAACAGCCGCCTATGTTACCGCGAGTGCCGTGCCGACAGGCTGCTGCGGCGGGCAGTTTGAGCCTTTACTGGCGCCGCGTCGAACTGACACGGGCACCGTCGCCGATCTGCTCACCCGGATGGGTGATGACTTCCTCGCCCGGTTCCAGCCCCGCGACAACCTGTACCGTCAACCCGCTGCGCCGGCCCGGCTCGACCCGGCGCAGCTGCGCACGAGCGTTTTCGATCACGAACACGTGCCATTCCCCGTCACGCCGAAACAGGGCACTGGTCGGCACCTGGACGACCTCCTCGCCTTCCCACAGGATGAACTCGGCCTCGACCCGGTAGCCCACACCTAGTCGGCTCCAGGCCAGTTCGGGCTCGTCAAAGTCGATGATGACCGGCACGCGCTGCTCTTCCACGCCGAGCGCCGACACGCGCGTGAAACCGGCCGGCTCGACCCGCCGCACCGTTCCTTCCAGCGGCTCGTCACCACCCCAGCCGGTCATCAGTACGCGCTGGTCGGGACGTACCCGCACGGCCGACATGGACAGCAGGTCCACCTGCACCTCGAGATCCGCCAGGCTGCCGACATCGAGTACCGGCTCACCGGCGCTGATCGCGCCTTCGCAGCAGCGATGCCGCCTGAGGACCACGCCAGCGACCGGTGAGCGCACTTCCAGTTCCGGCTGGTCCTCGGCCGAGCGCTCGCCGCTGGCGATCTCGACCACGGCACGGGCGCTCTCGACCTCGAAACCGGCCACCTCGACTGCGTGCTCGGCCGCGCGCGCCGCTGCGCGCTGGCGATCGCGGGTCGACCGTACCCGGTCCATCTCAGCGGTCGACACGAGTCCGCGCTCGTGCAGTTCGCGGTAACGCTCGTACTCGCTGGCGGCAAATTCGGCATCGGCGATCGCCGTTTCCAGGTTGGCCTCGGCACTCTGGCGCCGCGCCCGGGCCGCGGCCAGGTTCTCACGCGCCTGCTCCAGGCTTCGCGCGTCCAGCGCCGGGGCCGGCAGCGGTTCCATGCGAAACATCACCTGCCCCAGCTCGACATCGTCACCCGGCTCGGGCTGCACCCGCTGCAGGTAGCCGGCAATCGGCGCCGAGATCGTGTAGGTATCGCGCAACCGCGTGCGGCCCTCCTCGTCCACCGACTCAATGAAGCGATCGGCAACGACCAAGGCACTGTTGACCGCCGTCGGCGACGGTCTGAGCGCAAGCACCAGCAGCACGAGGGCGGCAACGCCCACCAACGGCAGTATCCAACGTCGTTTCTGTCTCATGATTTTCCTCGTCCGTCTTCCGTCACCTGTCACCTGTCACCTGTCACCTGTCATTCAATGCTCTTCAGCGCAGACACCATGTCCAGCGTGGCCAGGCGACGGACGATCAGTACGACCGACAGCGACGAGGCCACAATCACGCCGGCGGCGGCAAAGGCATAGGTCTGGTGGGTGATGTGAAACGGTACGC
>SKZJ01000235.1 GCA_007127425.1 Wenzhouxiangella sp. | reverse complement strand
TATGCACTTTCAAGATTGGGCAAAATCTATACAATTCGCTCGATCGTTGCCGTGACGGTTCGATGACAACATTTGCCCACAAACTTATCCACAGCTTGTGTGGATAAACATCGCAAGCCCCCTGAAAACGGGCAATAATGTGATGCGTGTCTCAGGCTGCCAGGCCGTTGAGCGGCAACTGCATTGCATCTTCAGGACCGGACAGGCTCCCGTCACCCAGGCCGCCATTCTGCGACTCGGCGACCGCTCGCTTGAGCAGACGATCACTGCGCGGAGAGACGAACTCCACCACGCTACCGTCCTCGAAATGAAGCATCATCACCACCGGCGGTTCGCCGTTTCGCCCCGGACGGGCGATCACGCCGCTGATTCTCTTGCCGACGATTTCCTGCCTGAACTGGCGACTGTTCATTGAAGTGCTCATGATCCGTTCCTCCTCGGGTTCTGATCGGTACGGTGCTATTCCAGCACGGCGTTTTCTCAAAACCTGAGAAGAAATTTCGGAAACCCCAACGGGTGGATTTACTACCGTTTGAAGGGAGAGATTGCCGATTCGCGAAAATCGGCAGATGCCTAGACTGTTGCCAACGTCGGGCGAGCGGCCCGGCGGATCATCGACAAACGATCCATTCAGGCAACAAAAAGGAGAATCATCATGACAATGTTCAAGTCCATCATCGCCGCGCTTTTCCTGTCCCTGGCGATCGCCCAGTCCGGCCTGGCCGCGGACCTGTCGGTCGACGTCAATACCGCCAGCGCCGAGGAACTGGCCGACGCACTGCACGGCGTCGGCGTGGCCAAGGCCCAGGCCATTGTCGAATACCGGGACGAAAACGGCGAGTTCGAGCACATCGACGAGCTGGTCAACGTCCGCGGCATCGGCCTGCGCACCGTCGATCGCAACCGGGAGCGCATTGAGCTGCCCGAGGCACCGGCGGGACAGTAAGTACCGCTACGCCGCGATCGAACCTCCCTGCCCGGAATCGGGTGGGGAGGTTTTTTGGTAGGTATAAAGGTAAAAGGTGAAAGGTGAAAGGTGATAGGTGAAAGGTAATTTGATTCCACAGGCCAATGGCCGGCACGTCGCCCTTGGTCCCCCGGAACGATTCGAGAGCGTCGAGCCACCCCTTTCACCTTTCACCTTTCACCTTTCACCTTTCACCTTTTTACCTCATCGGTAAACGGGAACTGAAGGCGTGGGCCAGGGTGGAGCGGTCGGTGTGTTCGAGTTCGCCGCCCAGCGGGACCCCCTGGGCCAGACGGGAGGTGCTGATGCCGCGGTGTTCGGCCATTTCGCGCAGGTAATGGGCCGTGGCCTCCCCTTCCACCGTGGTGTTGGTGGCGATGATGATTTCGGCCACGCCCTCTTCGTCGAGCCGGCGCCCCAGCAGATCCAGGCCGAGGTCCTGCGGGCCGATGCCGTCGAGCGGCGACAGCCGTCCGAGCAGCACAAAGTAGCGTCCATCGAATCCGGTTGCCGCCTCGATCGCCAGCACATCGGCCGGGCTTTCGACCACGCACAGCACTTCGCTGGAGCGCTTGTCGCTGACGCAGATCCGGCACATTTCGTCGGCGGTGAAGTTACGGCACCGACTGCAACGCCGGATATCGCGCATGGCCGCTGCCAGGGTTTCGGCCAGGTGACGTCCGCCCGCTCGATCACGCTCGAGCAGGTGCAGCGCCATGCGCTGGGCCGAGCGCGAACCGACGCCCGGCAGGCATCGCAGGGCTTCCAGTAACTGGTCGAAAGGGTCCTGGCTCACGCCGGTGGATTCAGGGCAGGTTAAAGCCCGGGGGAATGGGCATGCCGCCAGTCAGGCCGCTCATCTTCTCCTGCATCATTTCCTGCACCCGGTTGACCGCGTCGTTGACGGCCGCAGCGACCAGGTCCTCGATCATTTCCCGATCATCGGCCACGTCCGGATCGATGGTCACCCGGCGCACTTCGTGGCGACCGTTCATGATCACCTTGACCAGCCCGCCACCAGCCTCGCCGGTCACTTCCAGCTCAGCCATCTCTTCCTGGGCCTTCTTCAGGTTTTCCTGCATTTTCTGGGCCTGCTGCATCAGCTGCCCGATATTGCCTTTCATCACGTCAGTGGCTCCGTGTATTCATCAATGGCTTCGCGTGTTCAGGGGGCGGATTGATTCGCGCACGATCTCGGCATCAAATCGCTCGACCAATCGCCGCACGACCGGATCATTCTCGATGGCCGCCTCGGCATCGGCCCGACTGCGCTCGGCTGCTGTGCGTTCGAGCTCGGCCGGCGTGTCCAGTTCCTCACCGTCTGCCGGCTTGATCACAATACGTGTCGCCTGGCCGAGCCACTCGCCCAATGCCTTTTCCAGCGCACCGCGAAAACGCTCGGTCATCATGATCAGATCATCGGGCGCGGCCGTAAATACAATCTGGGGCCCGTCGATGTCCCTGACAACCATCAGGCCGGCCACGGTCCGAAAGGAATCGCTCAAGGGCAGTTTCTTCAGCACCTGCGGCCAGTTCTCCACGCTCAGTTCACGATCACGTTCCGGCCGTGCCGGCGACTCGGCAGCCGGGGCAACCGACGATTCAGTCGCGGCAGAACTCGAGGCCTCCGTTGCGGACGCTCCCGCGCCCGATACCGACGGGGCCGGACGCGTGGCGCCCTTCGCCCCGGAGACCGGCTGCGCGCCATCGTCTCCCGCCGGACGAAACGCGAACATGCGCAGGATCGTCATCTCGCAACCGCTGCGGTCACTGGGCGCAAGCGCCAGGTCGCGGCGACCGGTTACGGCAATCTGGTAGTAAAGCTGGATATCCTCGGAATCGAGCTTGCCGGCCAGGTCGATCAGTTCATCCCAGTCCGCCCGACTGTCGTCGCGATAATCCCGCAACTGCTGGATCAGGGCAATGCGATGCAGGATCTCGGCCAGGTCCGACAGCAACTGTCCAAGATCACGAGCCTGGGCGAAGACCTCACCCACCGCCGCGATGGCCGCCGCCGCATCGTCATCGACCAGGGCCTGGACGATGGCGTGCACATGCCGCTGCTCGACACTGCCGAGCATCTCACGCACCTCGTTTTCCTCGAGCCGCTGACCGCCCGCCAAAGCCTGGTCGAGCAGACTCAGGCCGTCACGCATGCTGCCGTCGGCAGCCCTGGCCAGTAGTTCGAGCGCTCCCTCTTCGGCCTCGATCCCTTCGTCAGTCAGGATCTTGCGCATCTGACCGCCGATCTCCTCGGTCGACAGCCTTCTGAGATTGAACTGCAGACACCGCGAAAGAATGGTGACCGGGATCTGCTGCGGATCGGTGGTCGCCAACACGAACTTGACGTGCTCGGGCGGTTCTTCCAGCGTTTTCAACAAGGCATTGAAGCTGTGACGCGACAGCATGTGCACCTCGTCAATGAGATACACCTTGAAGCGCCCCTGCGTCGGGGCGTACTGAACGTTGTCGAGAATCTCGCGGGTGTCGTCGACCTTGGTACGCGAGGCGGCATCGATCTCGAGCAGATCGACAAAACGTCCCTCATCGATGGCCACGCAGTTCTCGCATTCACCGCAGGGTTGAGCCGTCACCCCCTCAGCGCAGTTGAGCGATTTGGCCAGGATGCGCGCGATGGTGGTCTTGCCCACCCCCCGGGTACCGGTAAACAGGAACGCGTGATGCACACGCCCCTCGGCCAGGCCGTTGCCC
>SKZJ01000114.1 GCA_007127425.1 Wenzhouxiangella sp. | reverse complement strand
TGCAATGCCTGCCACGGCGCCACCGGCTACGAGTTCATCCACATCCAGCGCAACAGGCACAACCCTTACATGCAGTCGTTCAAGCCGCACGAGAAATAAGTCGTCACGGTCGCTGCAAGGGTCCCTCGACCGCGGTCCTGCGTTCCGGCCCGGCGCAGCACTCGATCAACTTCAGGGCGAAATCCATGGCCGTGCCCGGCCCGCGCGAGGTGACGATGTGACCGTCGACGACAACCGGCTCGTCGACCAACTCGAACGTGCCGTCTTCGAATTCGTCGAGCGTGCCGGGGAAGGTCGTCGCCCGCCGACCGGCCAGCAGGCCATGGGCAGCGAGCACCCGCGGTGCAGCACAGATCGCGCCTATCCAGCCGCCGCGCTCATGTTGGCGAGCGAGCATGCGCTCTAGAATGCCGCTTTCGGCCAGGTGTGTGGCACCGGGTTGCCCGCCGGGCAGGGCGATCAGGTCGAAATCCTGGTCGACCATGTCGACCAGTAATACGTCGGGCACCAGCGCGGTACGACGGCTGGCCGTGATCGGTCCCTCGACCAGGCCGGCCGTGACGACATCGAAATCGGCGCGCCGCAGCAGGTCGATCAGCGTCACCGCTTCAAGTTCCTCGCAACCGGGCGCAAGTGGAATCAGGGCACTGGGCATGGGATCAACTCCTGTCGGGTCCTGCAAACGGTCAGTGTATGCCCAACCGGTTCGAATCGCTCACTGAATCATCGGCTCGATCATGACGTCTGGGCTATTTCGCTGGAAACGCCCAGGCGTTAGAGTGATACGGATCAAGCTTTGACCTTGAACCTGTCACGCATATCCTGCTGCGAGGAAAAATCATGAACAAGAAAGTCCGCCCCCTCCTGTTGGCCGCATTGGCCACGCTCTTCCTGTCCAGCGGCGTTCTCGCCGAACGGGTCGAAGCGCTGCCCTACCTCGACGAGTTGCCCGAACTGCTCGAGCGCGATCTGTTTTTCGGCGACCCGGAGATTTCCGGCGCCCAGCTGTCTCCGGATGGGCGCTTTGTCACTTTCATGCGGCCCTATGACGATGTGCGCAACATCTGGATCAAGCGCAAGGGCGAGTCGTTCGACGATGCCCGACCGTTGACCGCCGACGACCGGCCGGTGCCGGGCTATTTCTGGAGCCGTGATTCGGGCCACGTGCTGTACGTGCAGGACCGGGGCGGCGACGAGAACTTTCATGTCTGGGCGGTGGATGTGACTGCCGACCCTGAAGACGATGCCGGCGTGCCGCCGGCGCGCAACCTGACCGACGTCGACGGCGTGCGCGCCATGATCTATGCACTGCCGCGCACCACCCCCGACCGCATCCTGGTCGGGCTCAATGACCGCGACCCGGCCCTGCACGACGTTTATGCCGTCTCGATTTCGACCGGTGAACGCGAGCTGTTGATCGAGAACCACGACAACGTTGCCGGCTGGACGGCCGACCTCGAGGGCAATGTGCGCCTCGCCATGCGCCAGACCGGCGAAGGCGGCACGGAGGTGCTGCACGTGAACAACGGCCAGCTCGGCGAAGTGGTCTTCGAGTGCTCCTGGCAGGAAACCTGCGGGCCGATGAACTTTCACCCCGACGGCGACCGCGTCTGGTTCCAGTCCAACAAGGGCGAGGACGTGGACCTGACCGGCCTCTACATCATGGACCTGGCCAGCGGTGAGATGGAACTGTTCGAGCGCGACCCGGAAGGAGAGGTCGATTTCGGCGGCGCCGTTTTCTCGCCGGCCACCGATGAATTGCTGGCCACCGTCTACGTCGGCGACCGCCCGCGCATCTATCCGCACGACGAGGACTTCGCTGCCGACCTCGAATTCCTGCGCGAGGCCCTGCCCGAAGGCGAGATCAGCATCAGCTCCATGACCGTTGACGAGGGCCTGGCCCTGGTCAGCCTCTCGCGCGACGTCGACCCCGGCACCGTCTACCTGTTCGACCGCGAAGCCCGTGAAGTCGAAAAGCTCTACCGCACCCGCCCCGAAATCGATTCGGGGCAGATGGCACAGATGCAGCCGATCCGCTACACCGCCCGCGACGGGCTCGAGATTCCCGCCTACCTGACCGTTCCGCGCGGCGTCGATCCGGAAAACCTGGCCGTGGTGGCGCTGATTCACGGCGGACCGTGGGCCCGCGATACCTGGGGCTACCGCTCAACCGTGCAGTTCCTGGCCAACCGCGGCTACGCCGTGCTGCAACCCAACTTTCGCGGCTCGGCCGGCTTCGGCAAGACCTTTCTCAACGCCGGCAACAATGAGTGGGGCGATGCCATGCAGGACGACATCACCGATGGCGTCAAGCATCTCATCGAGCAGGGCATCGCCGATCCTGACCGGGTCTGCATCATGGGCGGTTCCTACGGCGGTTACGCGACGCTCGCCGGCATGGTGTTCACGCCCGATCTCTACGCCTGCGGGGTCAATATCGTCGGCGTATCCAACCTGATCACGCTGATCAATTCCATTCCGCCCTACTGGGGCCCGATCCGCGAGATGTTCGTGCGCCGTATGGGTGACCCCGATACCGAAGAAGGTCGCGCCCAGCTCGAACGCCAGTCGCCGATCAATCACGTCGACAACATCGCCCGGCCGCTGCTGGTCATTCACGGGGCCAACGACCCGCGCGTGCGTCAGGCCGAAGCCGACCAGATTGTGGTTGCCATGCGTGAGCGCGAATTGCCGGTGGAATACATCGTCGCCCCCGATGAGGGGCACGGCTTCCGCGGCCGGGACAACCGCCTGGCCATGTATGCCCGCACGGAGAATTTTCTCGGCTCGCATCTCGGCGGGCGTTACCAGGACAGCATGGAAGAGCCCATCGCGCAGCGGCTGACCGATATCACGGTCGATGTCGCAGGCGTCGAGTTGCCCGACCTGGCCGATGAGCTGGCCGCCGCCCGCACGCGTCCACTGCCTTCGGTCGACGCCGATCGCGTAAAGCCCGGTCGCTTCGAATACGTCACGCGCCTGTCCATCCAGGGCAACGATATCGAAATGCCGGGTACGCGCGAGATCGCACGCAGCGAACTCGACGGGCGCGCGGTCATCGAGGTCACTTCAAAGTCGAGTTCCCCGATGGGCGAGGCGACGGATCGCCACGTGGTCGACGCCGGCACGCTCCGCCCGATCAAGCGTCGCGCCGAGCAGGGCCCGGCGACCATCAGCGTGGATTTCGGCAGCCGCGAAGTCAGTGGACAGATCGATGCCGGCACCCAGCAGATCCCGATCGAGATCGAGCTCGAGGCCCCGATCTACGGGGGTGAGGCCGCCCTGGAGCTGGTATTGACTGCGCTGCCGCTGGCCGAGGGCTACCGCACACCGATCCGCTTTGCCGAGATCGGCATGCAGCAACGGGTGCGCCACTTCAGCCTGGCAGTCACCGGACGGGAATCGGTGGAAGTGGATGCGGGCACTTTCGATGCCTGGCGCGTCGAATTGTCCGCGCTGGACGACGAAGGCGGCGATCAAGTACTCTGGGTCCATGCCGATTCGCCCTGGCAGATCGTTCGGATCGAAGGACAACTGCCGCCGCAAATGGGCGGCGCGGCATTCACTACGGAATTGACGGCGACCGAGTAACCGGCGCTGGCAGAACCCGGGCCCCGGCTTCGGCCGGGGCCCGTTTTTTTACTCCCCGCAAATTTCCCGAAATACCCCCAGGGTCTTCTCGTCGAACAGCACGAAGCGCACCTGCAGATCGTCGGGAGCCGATTCGCGCACGGTACGCAGGGCGATCTCCGCCGCCTCTTTGAGCGGGTAGCCGAAGGCACCGGCGGAAATGGCCGGGAAGCCGACCGATTTCAGCGATTTCTTGCGACACAACCTGAGGGCATTGGTATAGGCGTCGGCCAGCAGACGGTCGGCGGGTTCATCGATGCCGTATCGCGGACCGAGCACGTGGATGACCCAGTCGTTGGGCAGATTGAATGCGGGCGTGATCACCGCCTGGCCGGGCTCGATCGGGGCTAACGGCTGGCAGGCCTCGGCCAGCTCCGACCCGGCCGCACGATGAATCGCCCCGGCTACCCCGCCGCCGGGCATCAACTGCGCGTTGGCCGCGTTGACCACGGCATCGAGGTCGGATTGATCGGTGATGTCGCCGGTGACGAGTTCGATGGGCATGGAGCAGCTCCAGAAATCGGCAAGTCTGCGGCCATTCTAACGAATCATCCCTCGCCGACTTCTCGGGGAGAGGTAAGAGGTGAAAGGTGAAAGGAACTTCGCTCGTTTCTTTATCATGACCACAAAGTCCAGGTCAGGGTACTGCTCATGGAAGATTAAACCATGACCTGAAAGAATAGGCTCTTCCCTTTTACCTTTCACCTTTTACCTTTTACCTTTCTTCCGCGCCATGCCCGAGTTACCTGAGGTCGAAACCACCCGCCGCGGACTGGCGCCGCTGGTCGAAGGGCGGCGTATTGCCGCCATCACCGTGCGCCAGCGTGCGCTGCGCTGGCCGGTGCCGCTCGAGGTCGACGGCCTGGCCGGCGAGCGGGTCCATGCGCTGGAACGGCGCGCGAAGTGGCTGATCTGGCGCCTGGACCATGCCTGCCTGTTGTGGCACCTGGGGATGTCGGGCTCGTTTCGCGGCTGGACGGATGCCCCTGAGCCGCGGCCACACGACCATGTCGATCTCCAGATCGAAGGCGGGCACCTGATTCGCTACACCGACCCGCGCCGCTTTGGCGCCTTGCTCTACTGTGCCGGCGACCCGCTCAAGCATCCGCGGCTGGCCGGTTTGGGGCCGGAGCCGCTCGGCGATGAATTCGACGGTGATGATCTGTGGCAGCAATCGCGCGGGCGAAAAGCCCCGGTCAAGAGCTTCATCATGGATTCGCGCATCGTCGTCGGCGTGGGCAACATCTATGCCTCCGAAGCGCTGTTCGATGCCGCCATTCATCCGACGCGCCCGGCCGGTCGCATCAGTCGCGCGCGCTATCACCGACTGGCTCAAACCATCAAGGCCACGTTGGGCGCGGCCATCGAAGTCGGCGGCACTTCCCTGAGAGACTTCACCGTCGGCGACGGCACGCCGGGCTACTTCGGCCAGTCGCTCAAGGTCTATGGCCGCGAGGGCGAACCATGCCACGGCTGCGGCAACCCCGTGCGTCGCAAGATCATCGGCCAGCGCAGCACTTTCTACTGTCCTGCTTGCCAGACTTGAACGACCTGGGGCAGAGCGGTTAGCCCATCCCCTAACCGCGAACCGGTCGTTCCAAAACTTTCTACCTTTCGGGGCGCGGTGGGTGCGTTGTCGAGCGATTTCGAAACCGCGGGTTTCGCATGAGCCCGACCACGCACCGTTCCGCGCCCCCCTATACATCGCTGTTGCGTGGCGCTATGCTCAACCTACACCCAATAGGGAGCCTCTCATGAGCACCAAGCGTATTATTGGAATCGCCCTGCTCGTCATCGGCCTCGGCCTGCTGTTCTTCGGCTTCCAGGCTACTGATACCCTGACCGAGGAAGTGCACGAAACCTTCACCGGTCGCTACACCGATGAAACCACCTGGTACCTGATCGGCGGGGCGGCAGCCGCCATCGTCGGCCTGTTGCTGACCCTGTTCGGCGGCAAGCGCTAGTAAAAGCCCTGGTGCGCCACTAGTCCAGCGTGCGTTCCAGGTAGTCCTTGAGCCGCTGCCAGGCATGTTCGGCCGCCGGGCGATTGTGCCCGGGGTCGCGCTCGACGTGGAGCCAGAAGCCGTGCTGAACGTCGTCGTAGATGTGGACATCGTTGTCGATGCCGGCCTCACGCATGGCGGCGACAAAGGCGTTTACCTCCTCGAGCGCCGGTGAACGATCCTCGCGGGCAAAGGTACCGTAGATCTCATGGTGCACATGCTGCATCGCTTCGGGATCGTCGATGAGCGAACCGTAGAAAATCGCCGTACCTTCGTGCCGCTCGCCGCCCAGCGCGTAGGACAGGGCCACACCACCACCGAAACACCAGCCCACCGTGGCGACCCGGCCGGTAGACGGCGTGTTTTCCCGTACGTACTCGGCTGCGGCATCGAGGTTGGCAATGATGCGGTCCTCGTCGGCGCGCACTTCCCGTACCAGCGCCATGTTCTCTTCCCGACTCGATCCGGTCCGGCCGGAATACAGGTCGGCCGCGAATGCGATGTAGCCCTGCTTGGCAAAGGCATCAGCCACCTGCTGAATCCGCTCGACCACGCCGTTCCATTCGTGAATGAGGATGACCGCGGGAAAGGGCCCGTCGCCTTCGGGCAGGGCCAGGTAGCCACTGGCCTCGGGGTCGTCGTCGAAATATCTGACCCGGCGACCAGCCGCTTCGCCGCCGTCACCGGAAATGGCCTGCAGCATGGCGTCTTCGCCCCCTGCGGAATCAGCCCAGGCTGCAGGAGCGGCGATGACAGAAAGAATGAAGGTCATGAACATGCCCGATAGAACCTTTGTGGTCATGATGCGGTCTCCTTACCAATGTGGATCATGCATCGAATATAGCCGAGTGCTGCTGAAAACGCTTTCACCTCCTTCCGTACAATGAGGGATTCCGGTCCGTTGACCGGCACTACTGCTGCGAGAGCCATGATCCGAATCCTGCTCCATCTCATCCTGCTGCTTCCCGTCCTGTCCTGGGCCAGCGCAGAACATGGCCCGGTCGAGCGTGACCATATCGAGGCCGAGTTGGTCGCCGATATCTCGGCCGTTGTCCCTGGCCAGTCCTTCCGCGCCGGCTTGCGGCTGCTGCCCGAATACGGCTGGCATACCTACTGGATCAACCCGGGCGACTCCGGCCTGCCGACCACGCTGGACTGGCATTTGCCCCAGGGCCTGAGTGCCGGAGAGATCGAATGGCCGTACCCGCAGGCCCTGCCCATCGGCCACCTGGTCAACTACGGTTACGAGGGCGAACACCTGTTGCCGGTCACGATCGACGTCGCCGACTCTCTGGAGCCGGGCACCCGGGTCACCCTCACCGTCGATGCTGCCTGGCTGGTGTGCGAGGAGATCTGTATTCCCGGCGATGCCAGGCTGGCGCTGGACCTCGAGGTGGTGGCCGGTGCCGGTGATCAGGCCTCCCGGCATGCCGAGCTGTTCGAACGCACCGGGCAACGCATCCCCGAAACGGTCAACTGGCCGGCGCGCTTCAACACCGAGGGCAACAGCCTGAGCGTCCAGGTGGTGCCCGAGGACATCGGTATAGAGCGCGACTGGGCCTTCTTCGCCATGACCGAGAACCTGGTCGAACATGCCGAGGAGCCGGTGATCGTGGCCGAGAACGGCCAGGTACTGATCTCGCAGCCACTGTCGCCCTGGATGACGGCTGTTCCCGACGAGTTGCCCTTCGTGCTGGTCGACAAGGCCGGCAATCGGGCCTGGCAGGTCACGGCCACCGCCGGGGAGCTGGTCAGCGGTGGCGCCCTGGCCGAACCCACAACACCCGGCTGGGCACTGGCGCTGCTCCTGGCCCTGGCCGGTGGCGTGCTGCTCAACCTCATGCCCTGTGTTTTCCCGGTGCTGTCGATCAAGGCCATGAGCCTGGTCTCGGGCGCCGGTCACGATCAGCGTGCCCACAGCCTGGCCTACGCCGGCGGGGTGGTGGTGAGCTTTGCCGTGCTGGCCGGCGTGTTACTGGCCCTGCGCGCCGGGGGTGAAGCCGTTGGCTGGGGCTTCCAGCTGCAGTCGGCCTGGTTCGTGGCCCTGCTGATCTATGTCCTGTTCGCGCTCGCGCTTTCACTCTCGGGTCTTTACGATTTCGGCACCCGCCTGATGGGCATGGGTCAGGGACTGACTGAAAAAGGGGGCGCGAAGGGATCGTTCTTTACCGGTGTGCTGGCCTGCGTGGTCGCCAGCCCATGCACCGCGCCGTTCATGGGCGCTGCCCTGGGCGCGGCTGTGTTCATGTCCTGGCCAATGGCGATCAGCGTCTTTCTCGCACTCGGCCTGGGGCTGGCGCTGCCCATGCTGGTGCTCGGTTTCAGCCCGGCACTGGCGCGACGCTTGCCGAAGCCGGGGCCGTGGATGGAGACCTTCAAGCAGGCCATGGCGTTTCCCTTGTACCTCGCCGTGGTCTGGTTGCTATGGGTGCTGGCGCGCCAGACCGATGCCACCGCCCTGGCACTGGTGCTCACCGGCATGGTCGCGCTGGCCTTTGCACTGTGGTTGGGCGGCAAGCGGGCGAGCGGCGAGAGCCTGGCCGTGGCCCGGCACACGGCGGTGGGCCTGAGCCTGATCTTCGTCGTCGCGACTCTGGCCTCGGCCGCGCGCCTGGACGGTGGTGGTTCCGGGCTGCCCGACGATGCCCACTGGGAAAGCTACTCGTCCGAGCGGCTGGATGTGCTGCGCGCCGACAGCAACACGGCCGTTCTGGTCAACATGACGGCCGACTGGTGCATCACCTGCCTGGTCAACGAGCGCGTGGCGCTGAATACCGTGGCGGTGCGCGAGGCCATGACCGAGCATGACGTGGTCTACGTCAAGGGTGACTGGACCCGGCGCGATCCGGCGATCACCGACTATCTTTCCAGGTACGACCGCAACGGCGTTCCGCTGTACGTGGTCTACCCGCGAAACGGCGACGCGCCTCGGGTACTGCCGCAAGTCCTCACAGCGCAAATCGTGATCCAGGCACTGGAACGCTCCTGATGCCTTTGCATATATTCAACCTTCTCTTCAACACCACCCCGGGTCCAAGGAGACTGCAATGAAACACCCTCTGCCTTACATTCTTGCCGGTGCTGCCGCGCTGGTCTTTTCTGCCGCCGTGGCCGCTGCCCCGCAGGTCGGCGAACCGGCACCCGACTTCAGCGTGGTCGATACCGAGGGCAATGTGCATGCGTTGTCCGATTACGACGGCCAGCTCATCATCCTCGAATGGACCAACCACGAGTGTCCGTTCGTGGTCAAGCACTACGCCCCCGGCAACATGCAGATGCAGCAGCGCCGGGCGCGCGACGAGCACGACGCGGTCTGGCTGACCGTAATTTCCTCGAAGCCCGGTTCGCAGGGCCATGTGTCACCGGAAGAGGCTGATGAACTGACCGCCACTCGCAACGCTTTTCCCTCCGCCGTGCTGCTCGACGAGTCCGGTGACATGGGCCGCGCCTACGATGCGCGCGTGACGCCGCACATGTACATCATCGATACCGACGGCATCCTGCGTTACATGGGCGGCATCGACTCCAACCCCAGCCGCGACCCGGAAGACATTCCCGACGCCACCCAGTATGTGGTCGTGGCGCTGGAAGAGATGGCTGCCGGCGAGGACATCACCCACACCGTGACCCGGCCATACGGGTGCACGGTCAAGTACTGATCCAGTGAAAAAGAAGGCGGGGCAACGTTGCCCCGCCTTCATGTCGTCCGGCTGACTGGGCTATAGTCTGCGCACACTTCTCTTGCCCGACCGCGATGAATCACGACAGCAAGCGCGCGACCCTCGATACCGCCTGTGTGCATGCCGGCGAGCAGCCGCTGGAAGCCCGCTTCGGTCTCAATACCCCGGTGGTGACCAGTTCGGCCTTCGATTACCTCGACGACCAGGTGCGCTATCCGCGCTATCACAACACGCTCAACCACGAGGTCGTCGCCGCAAAGATTGCCGCGCTGGAGGGTGCCGAATCGGCCATGGTGACGGCCAGCGGTATGGGTGCCATCAGCGCCATCTTCATGTCCCTGATGAAGCCCGGCGATCACGCCGTCCTGCTCGACGGTCTCTACGGTGGCACCACGGACCTGGTCGAAGGCCTGCTCACGCCGTCGGGGTTCCGGTTCTCGATCTGGGATGGTGATCCGGACCAGCTCGAAAGCCTGATCACGCCGCAGACGCGCCTGGTCATGATCGAGTCGCCGACCAATCCGCTGATGCAGGTCGTCGACCTGGAACGCACCGCCGCCATCGCCGGCGAGCACGATATCGTCAGCGTGATCGACAACACCTTCGCCACGCCGGTGGCGCAGCGGCCGATCGAATCGGGTTTCGACCTGGTCATGCATTCGGCGACCAAGTACATGGGCGGGCACTCCGACCTGTTGTGCGGCGCGCTCGCGGGGACCGAGGAGCTCATGACCCGCATTCGTCCGACAATCGTGCGTCTCGGTTCCAGCCTCAACGGCCAGGATCTGTATCTGCTCGAGCGCTCACTCAAGACTCTGGCGCTCAGGGTCCGGCAACAATCGGCCAATGCGCTGGAGCTGGCCGGGCGTCTGGAAGGTCATGCCGCGGTCGCCGAAGCACTGTATCCGGGGCTGCCGTCCCACCGGCAGCACGAGCTGGCAAGAAAACAGATGCAGGTGTTCGGCGGCATGCTGTCTTTTCGGCTGGCTTCGGGCGTCGATCCGCTGCTGTTTCTCGACCGGCTTGAACTGGTTCGCCCGGCCATCAGCCTGGGCGGCGTGGAAACCACCATCTCCCAGCCCTCCCGGTCCAGTCACGCCAAGCTCACCGGCGCCGAACGCGAACGCCTGCGAATCGATGATGCCCTGATGCGTCTGTCAGTGGGAATCGAGGGGACCGAGGATCTCTGGGAGGATCTGGACAGGGCGCTGAGCGACTCGACCCGCTGACCATGCTGCGCCGACTGCCGCTGATTCTCGCCCTTGTGCTGTTGGGCTGGACCTTCTGGGCCAGCCCGACAATCAGTGCCATCGCCTCGGGCGTGGCCATCTTTCTTTTCGGCATGATGGCGCTGGAACAGGGGCTGAAAGGGCTGACCGGCGGCATGCTCGAGAAGCTGCTGAAACGCTCCACCGACCGGCTCTGGAAAAGCCTGACCTTCGGCGCCGGCGCTACCGCGCTTACCCAGTCGAGTACGCTGGTCTCGCTGCTGACGATTTCCTTTCTCAGTTCCGGTCTGCTGGGCCTGCAGCAGGGCATCGGCGTGATCTTCGGCGCCAACCTGGGCACCACCACCGGCGCCTGGCTGATGGCCGGGCCGGCACTGCATTTCAATATCGGTCAGGCGGCGATGCCGCTGTTGACCTTCGGCGTGGTCTTCATCCTGAGCCGACACGGCGTCATGCGCCCACTGGGGTGGGTGTTCGTCGGTCTCGGGTTCCTGTTGCTGGGCATTCAGTGGATGAAGGACGGCTTCGAGGTCTTTCAGCAGGCCTTCGACCTGACGGCCTACAGGCTCGAAGGGCTGCGCGGTCTGCTGGTCTACACCCTGATCGGGGTCCTGGCCACGGTGGTCATGCAATCGAGCCATGCAACGTTGATCGTGACCATCACCGCGCTCGCCGCCGGCCAGCTCAGTTACGAGAACGCGCTGGCCGTATCCATCGGCGCGAATATCGGCACCGCCGTTTCAACGGCACTCGCCGCCATCGCCGCCAACGTGGAAGGGCGCCGGCTGGCCGGCGCTCATGTGCTGTTCAATACGGTCACCGCATCGGCGGCACTGTTGCTGATTGCGCCCTTCATGTTCCTGGTCGACCTGCTGGCCTCGCTGCTGGGCATCGGGCCCGATCAACATGCGCTGAAACTGGCGATTTTTCACACGCTGTTCAATCTCGCCGGCATCGTCATCATGGTGCCACTCATTCCGCTCATGGTGCGCTTCCTGGAACGAGTGCTTCGGGGAAAGCCGCCCGTGATCACCGAGCCGCGCTACATCAACCCGAACATGAAGGCGCTGCCGGATGCCGCGCTGGAAGCTGTCCGGCGCGAACTGATTCGCCTGTTCGGGCGCGGATTCAGCCTGGTGGCGCAGGGTCTGTACTTCGAACCGGCCGAACTGCATCGGGCCGAATCACGCAAGGATCTCCTCGAGCCTCCCGAGATCATTCGTCCGGTCGACATCGACGGCCGCTACTACGACCGGGTCAAGCCGCTGCACGGGCTCATCCTGGATTTTCTTGCCACGGTGCCGGTGCGCGACCAGCATGCCGCCCAGGCCGCCGCACTGCGCTCGGCCTGCCAGAGCCTGATCGAGGCGGTCAAGCATGCCCGCCACCTCCACCCCAGCCTGACCAAGGAGCTGGCCGGGCAGCACACGGAGCTGGCAAGCGAGTACCTGGCCATTCGCGCCAGTCTCGGCTGGTTGATCAAGCGGCTCGACGAGCTGGCCACGATCTCGCAAACCGAATCGGTCGATGCGGAGATCAAGAAACTGGCGCGGCTGATGAGAAAACACGATGTGGTTCGCAGCGGTCGTCTCGACGAGCTGATTCGAGCCAGAAAGATCACGCCGGCCCAGGCGTCCTCGCTGATGAACGACGGCGCCTATGCCCGGCGGCTTTGCAAGAATCTGTTGAAAATGGCTCGCATCCTGTTTCACCCGCCGGGACAGGCCGAAACGGACCGACCCGAAGAGGGGGCGCTGGATGCCGCTGCGGAAGACTGAAGGACGGGCCGGCAGGCTACCAGTCGCTGAAGGGGTGGCTTGTCAGGCTTGAGTTGAAATAGCGGTGATCTGACGAGACCTCCTCACCCAGCCATTCGGGGCGTTCGAAGGGTTCGTTCTCCGTCTGCAGTTCAATCTCGGCGATGACCAGCCCATCATTGGCGCCGTGAAACTCGTCGATCTCCCAGGTGTGATCGCCATGGCGAACCCGGTAGCGGGTCTTGTCGATGATCGGCTGGTGACACAGCAAGCGCAGCATCTCGTCGGCGTCATCGGCCGGAATCTGGTACTCGAACTCCAGGCGACTGATGCCTTGGGTCTGTCCCTTGACCGTCAGCCAGGCCCGGTCGTCGATCACGCGCACGCGCACCACGCGCTGCTTGTCGGTCGACAGGTAGGCCTGCCGGACCCGCTCGCCGGTCACGCCCTGCTTCCAGGACCCGCCGTTTACAAGAAACTTGCGCTCGATTTCCGTCGCCATTGTGGACTCGCCGCTCTTGAAAGTGAGACGCCGGCCAGTGGCCGGCGTCTCGAAGGGGATCAGCGTCCGCCGGGCTCGGCGAACTTCGCCATCCAGTCGGCGACCTGTTCGTACCAGTAGATCGAGTTGTTGGGCTTGAGGATCCAGTGGTTTTCGTCCGGATAGTAGATCAGGCGCGACTCGATATCCTTGCTCTGCAGGGTGCGGAACAGTTCGAAGGCCTGGCCGACCGGGACGCGAAGGTCGTTCTGCCCGTGAATGATCAGGGCCGGGGTATGAAAATCCTCGGCGAAGTAATGCGGCGAGATGTCCCGGTAGATGCTCGGTTCTTCCCAGTAGTTGCCAAAGCGCACCGAGTGCACGGCAAAGTCGGCGGCCATCTGCGAGTACATGTTGTAGACCGGGGCGTGGATCAGCAGCGTGTTGAAGGGGTGATCCCTGCCCAGCAGGATGGATGACAGGTAACCCCCGTAGCTGCCGCCGCCGGCGACCATGCGCTCATCGTCGATCCAGTCCTGTCCGGCAAACCACTCGGCCGCGGCGATGGTGTCGTTGTAGGGCGCGGTGATCCAGTCGGGATTGATGG